>NZ_MAOG01000017.1:0-105041 GCF_001884205.1 Bacillus sp. NH11B
GACCTCGTGTTTTCGAACACGTCCCATCAATGAGCCTACTGCATCTTTCACATTATTCCCATTGAATAGCACGTCATATAAAGCAGCTGTAATAGGCATTTCAACTTCCATTTTCTCTGCCAACTCATGAGCAGCTTTCGTTGTTCTTACACCTTCTACAACCATTCCCATGCTTTCTAACACTTCTTCTAAAGAATGTCCTTTTCCAAGCATATTTCCAGCGCGCCAATTTCGGCTATGAACACTTGTACAAGTTACAATTAAGTCTCCCATACCAGTTAGACCAGCAAACGTTAACGGATTTCCGCCCATTTTTCTTCCTAAACGAGCAATTTCCGTTAAACCACGTGTCATTAATGCCGCTTTTGCATTATCACCTAACCCTAGACCATCCGTTATCCCAGCAGCTAATGCGATAATATTTTTTAACGCACCACCGAGCTCAACTCCAACGATATCTGGGTTTGTATACACACGGAAATAGCTATTCATAAACAGATCCTGTACTTCCTCAGCCGCTTCCATACGTTTGGCTGCAGACGTAACAGTCGTCGCTTGGCGCAAACCTACTTCTTCAGCATGACTCGGTCCAGACAGTACAACAACATCTTTAATCAAGTTCTCTGGAATTTCTTCCTCAATCACTTCCGAAATACGTTTTGACGTACCTGGCTCGATTCCTTTACTTGCATGAATCCAAGTAATTGGTTCCGTAACAATCCCCTTCATCTCTTGCAATACGTCACGATACGCTTTCGTCGGTACTACTAGCAGTACTGTATTTACATCTACTAACGCTTCTTCTAAAGAAGAGTAGGCTGCGATTGTGCTTGGCAATGTAATCCCCGGAAGATATTTACTGTTCTCATGTTTCGTATTAATTTCATTCATGAGTTCAGGACGGTTTCCCCAAATACGTACATCATGTCCATTGTCAGCTAATACCATCGCTAACGCTGTTCCCCAGCTACCTGCTCCTATTACTGTGATTTTTGTCATAAAATCACATCCTCTCCATTAGTCTCTTGCTCGAGCGATAATGTGAATCGGCGTTCCTACAAAACCGAACGCTTCACGTAAACGATTCTTTAAGAAGCGCTCATATGAAAAGTGCATTAATTCTGTATCGTTTACAAACACAACAAATGTCGGTGGTTTTACCGCAACCTGTGTCGCATAGAAGATTTTCAGACGGCTACCATTATGAGTCGGCGTTGGATTCATCGCTACCGCATCCATAATTACATCGTTTAATACGTTCGTTTGTACACGGATGCTATGACTTTCATTTACCTCATTGATAACCGGTAATAACGTTTGTGTACGTTTTTTCGTTTTCGCAGATAAGAATACAATCGGTGCATAATCCAAGAATTGGAAATGAGCACGGATGTTTTCTTCAAATGCTTTCATTGTTTTTTCATCTTTTTTCACTGCATCCCATTTGTTTACAACGATAATAACAGCTCGTCCTGAATCATGAGCATATCCAGCGATTTTTTTATCTTGCTCAATAATTCCTTCTTCTCCGTCTAAAACAACTAAAACAACGTCAGAACGTTCAATCGCTCTAAGTGCACGAAGTACACTATATTTTTCTGTACTTTCATATACTTTCCCTTTTTTACGCATACCAGCTGTATCGATGATTACATAATCTTGACCATCTTTGCTATATGGCGTATCAACAGCATCACGTGTCGTTCCTGCTATATTACTTACAATTACACGTTCTTGACCAAGAAGTGCATTTACAAGTGATGATTTCCCTACGTTTGGACGTCCAATTAAAGAGAAACGGATTGTTTCATCGTCATACGCTTCTTCTTCAATCTTCGGAAAATGATTTGCAGCTTCATCTAACAAATCACCAAGTCCTAAACCGTGTGTACCTGAAATCGGGAATGGCTCACCGAATCCTAATGCATAGAAATCATAAATATCACTACGCATTTCTGGATTATCAACCTTATTTACCGCAAGTACAATAGGTTTTTTAGAACGATATAAAATTTTAGCAACTTCTTCATCTGCTGCAGTTACACCATCGCGACCATTCGTCATAAAAATGATAACATCTGCTTCATCAATCGCTACTTCCGCCTGTTGACGAATTTGTGTCAAGAACGGCTCGTCTCCAATATCAATTCCACCTGTATCAATAATGTTAAACTCATGATTTAACCATTCTCCCGCACTATAAATACGGTCTCGCGTTATACCTGGTATATCTTCTACGATTGAAACTCTTTCTCCAACAATTCTATTGAAAATAGTAGATTTTCCCACGTTCGGGCGGCCTACTATTGCTATTACTGGTTTCGGCATATACTTTCATCCTTTCAACTTGCTTCTGTTTATTATGTAAAAAACCCTTCTTTGTGCAAGAAGGGATTTGCATTCCAGAATATTTCTCAACGTATCAAAACACCTCATATTATAACACACGTTGCTAATGTTTCACAATAATATATACATTCTCTTGTAAGCGATGCGCAATACCATCTAATATCGCCTCTAAATTATTCGCAACAAATTCTAGTTCCTCTGTCGTCTCACAAGTAAATAAGGGAGCTCCACCTGCAAACTTTTCCGGTGTTGTTGTAATTACTGCGAGAATAACACTTTCTAACATCATCTTTTATCTTCCCTTCCTTTCGGGGCTTCCGATGACATATGAACAGCACTTTCTAGCGTTGGCACATTCCCTATGACACCTATCGCTTTCTCGGCATCTTGGTCTTGCGGCAAAACAAAAATCCCAACTCTTCCATCTTCTAAATCACGCTTTGCTAACGGTACAAGTGCTGGTGTACCTGAATCCCTATATATCCCTAGAGCAACAGAGACATCATGTAAAATAGCTTGCCGTTGTCCTAAATTTGCAATTGTAACCATCGCATCAATTGATTTCGGTTTTAAAATAAAACCCATTCCATATTTCATAATTTCTTCTTGCCTTGCTGGTAATCCAATATTCATAATGTAAATATTATCAATATAAAGTCCCGCTCCTTCAAAACGAAGTGGAACGTGCTCAATTTCTACAAGATCATGAAGCCTTTTACCTGACATTAATTTTCTCGCAATGAAAAAACTTACCATACCAGTAATTACCCCAGCAATCCATGAATGGAATCCTATATACGCAAACGTTGTTACAAACGACGTTAACATCGCCAAATAGTTACGACTTTCAAAGACTAATGCAATCCCTTCAATGTATGTATTACCACGTGGTACGAGCTCATATCCATCTAATTGTTGAAGCGTATTTCTTTCCATATTACGCACATCACGAAATTGCGTCGCCGCTAACGTAAGAAATGTAATTGCAGAAAAATCTTTTTTCAAAATAGACGGAATCGCAATTGCCCCTAAGGCAGCCGCAATTAACCCCATCGCAATATGAATAATTTTCCCGTGAAGCCTCGTCGGATATTGCCTCGTATCGGTACGAAGCATTAACACCCTAGTTACCGTCCCGGCAATTACGCCACATAAAATGGCTGGTGTATATTCAGTCATGTATTACCCTCGCCCTTCTTTTACGCGTTTTCCTCTTAAATTGTTCCATATATACTGATACTTTTGTAATCCATAGTAAAATCGCCATAAATAAAGTAGAAACGGCAACAACATCAAAAAAGGCTAAACTGCCATATTCATAAGGAAAATGTAATTTATGAAAAATAAGCGTCACCAACAACTCTCCTTGTAACATCCCTATATACAAGGTGCACAATCTTAATATGCGATCCCCGTACAATAAAATTGATGCATACACAAGTGCACCACTTAGCAGCAACAACCTATCAACCACAATCCAAATCGGATCATATACTTCTAACAAATGGAAACTTGTATATAACATTGCAATAATAAGCGCCGAAAGTAAGGTGTATAATTTTTTCCAAATAGAGTATAGTGTGATGCCTACAAAAGAAATAATACAAAGCAAAAGGGCATTTACCGATACAGTAAAAGAAGCAATCGTCACATTTAACGGGGAACAAATAATAAAAATTAATATACAAACACCTATCTTCCAACGAATAGGTTCTTTTTTCATAAAAAAGGTCACGACAATCCACCCTATCCAAGCCACAAAATAAAAAGTACTCCCATCCATCATTTCACCTCCTATGTTTTCCATTATGGGAACTTTTTATGAAAGTTAATCCTACCTTTTCTTTGTGCATAGTTTTTCTCATAACAGCAAAACTTTTAATAAGGAGGTGGAACTCACAATGGGTAAAGATCGCCAAGAACGAAAGCTAAGAGAATCACGCCGCGTTGAATCTGATCGCGACCAATCACTTCAATATCCTGGTGCAACTAGTCTTGATACACCGGAGCAAGCTCGAAAGCAAAATCAGCACTAAAAATAAAAAAAGACGGTTTCAGTATTGTATGAAACCGTCTTTTTTCGTATTTTTTTAATAAATTCTTTTGTTTTCGTATTAATATCTCAATCATAATATATGCTCTTTTTTCATTCATAGAATTATATAGCGCAATATCTCACTTCTTTATTTTATAAAAAAACCAACCACACGGTTGATTTTTTTATCTCCTACTATAATGCGTAGTATCAATACCACGCTGCATTAACCAATGATAGGTTTCGCCTTTTACAACAAGAGGTACAGATTGTAACTCTTCTATCGTCTTCGCGCCAAGAGCTGTCATAATAAATTTTAAATCTGTATGTAAAAGATCGATTTCATCCACTAACTTCTCGATACCATCTTGCATTAAAACACGTAAAAAGTATCCAGCAAACGCAGTTGTATTCGCCCCTAATGCGATTGCCTTTGCCACGTCAAGCGCTGTTTGTATACCCCCAGATGCAATAAAAGAGAGGTTATTATTTGTAGAGGTTGCTTCAATAATCGAGGTAACAGTTTGTATGCCCCAGTTATTAAAATAAGAAAGCATTCGCTGTCTTCTTTCATTTTCAACAGCAGCAAAATTCGTACCACCTTGTCCACCAATATCAATTGCTGTTATACCTATACTCGCTAACTGCTGTACTGTTTCCTTACTCATTCCAAATCCTACTTCTTTTACAATGACAGGAACTTTACTGTTTAACACAATTTGTTCAATTCGCTGAAGTACACCCGTAAAATCACGGTCTCCTTCTGGCATCGTTAACTCTTGTATGACATTCAAATGAATTTGCAGTGCATTCGCTTCAATCATATCAACGGCACGCTCCGCCTGTTCGACAGTTGCCTCACTCCCCAAATTAGCAAAGAAAATGCCATTTGGGTTTACTTTTCTGACGATTTTATACGAAGCCGCCTCACTTTCATTTTTTAAGGCTGCCATTTGCGAACCTACAGCCATAGCAAGGTTATGATGTTTCGCTACATATGCTAATTGCTCATTAATATGTAACGTTTGCTCTCCTCCACCACCAGTCATCGCATTGATAAAAATCGGCGAACTTAGTGAAAGTTCGCCGATTTTTGTTTCACATGTTACAGTGTCATAACTTGAATTTGGCAAGCTTTGATGCACAAAATCAATATCATGAAAGCCATGCGTACGAGACTGACCAGTAGAAAGAGCATATTCAATATGATCTAATTTACGTTTTGCCCTTACCACTTGTACCCCTCTTTATTTCTTTAATTTTTTCAGTTGTTCACCAATAATATCACTTAACTGGAAAGTAGCTGAATCAGCATTTGGCTCATATTGGCTATAATCTTCTGTTACATTATTTTCTTCAAGCGTTTCTTTTATGCTTAAAGAAATACGTTTTTCCGCTACATGGACTTCAAGCACTTTCACTTTTACTTCTTGCCCCATTGCCAATACTTCATTTGGATTTTTCACGTGACGATTTGCAATTTGAGATACATGTACAAGCCCTTCAACACCAGGTAAAATTTCAACAAACGCACCGAATGTAACAAGGCGTTTTACTACTCCCTCACGAATATCTCCAGCTTTTATTTCGCCAGCAACATTTTCCCAAGGTCCTGGCTGAGCTGCTTTAATTGATAAAGAAATACGTTGTGTATCCGCATCAACAGATAGCACCTTTACTTTTACCTTTTGACCTTGCTCTAATACTTCAGAAGGTTGTTCTACACGTTCATGTGAAATTTGTGAAATGTGAACTAAACCATCCACACCACCAACGTTAACGAAAGCACCAAAATCCGTTAATCGTTGTACTGTCCCTTCAACAACATCTCCTTCTTTTAACGAAGAGATGGCTTCTTTTTTCTTAGAATCTAGTTCTAGTTCTACTACAGCTTTATGCGAAAGGATTACACGATTTTTTTCACGGTCTAATTCAACAATTTTCACCGCTAATGTTTTCCCTTTATAGTCAGCAAAGTCTTCTACATAATGTACTTCTACAAGTGAAGCTGGGATAAAACCACGAACACCAAGGTCCACAACTAATCCACCATTCACGATATCTTTTACAGTAACATCAAATACATAACCAGAATTAAATTTCTCTTGTAATTCTACCCACGCTTTTTCTGCGTCAACAGCACGTTTAGATAAAACAAGATCATCTTCTTCTAATTTAATAATTTTCAATTCTAGTGTTTGATCTAATTCTACAACATCGCTTGCTTTTTCAATATGAACGTTAGCTAATTCACTAATCGGAATTACGCCATCTGTTTTGTATCCAACATTTACAAGCACTTGTTTCTCTTCAACTTTCGTTACAGAACCTGTAACAACGTCACCAACTTGTAATTCTTTTGAATTCATAACTTCTTCATTCATTTTCTCTACCATGGAAATACCTCCCTACAGAATTGACAAAGCATTTTTATGTATATACGAAATGAAAACAAATGTTTTCATTTGCATGTTTAAGAATTTATCATCACATATTCTGTTTCAATACAGTTCACAAGGAACCATATTAAACCTATACAAATAGTATACAGCAAAATCATCTTGAAGAAAGTATGATTTGAAATATAATAGCGAATATATTCTGACAGTTTTTCTCCTCTGTAACTAACTTCTTACAAATTAGCCCATTTGTCAAGAAAAGAGACTTATAATTCACGTATCCTTTACATTTCAAAAAAAATAAAGAAAGAGGATAGCCCTCTTTCTTTATTTCGCAAATACTCCTGAAACAATACCCATAATTTTTTGGACCACTTCTTCAATTGATAAAGAAGTTGTATCTAATTCCAATGCATCATCAGCTTTTTTCAAAGGAGAAACTTCACGTTCTGAATCTAATTTATCACGCCTAGCAATTTCTTCTTTTAACTGCTCTAAATTAGAATCGAAACCTTTATTCATATTTTCTAAATGTCTTCTTTCTGCTCTTTCTTCTACAGAAGCAAGCATAAAGATTTTCACTTCAGCATCTGGTAGTACATGTGTACCAATATCACGGCCATCCATTACTACGCCGCCTTTTTCAGCTAATTCTTGTTGACGACGTACCATTTCTTCACGAACAAGACGATGCTTTGCTACAATAGATACGCGATTCGTCACATCAGGCGTACGAATCACTTCAGAAACATCTTGTCCATTTAAAAATACAAGTTGTGTATTTTCCCCTTGCTGAAATTCAATATTCACATTCTTTACAACTTCCATTAACTTTTCTTCATTTTCAAGATCCACTTTTTGTTCAAGGGCTGCATATGTAATAGCACGGTACATTGCGCCTGTATCAATGTAAACATATGAAAGTTTTTTTGCAACAACTTTTGCAACTGTACTTTTCCCAGCTGCTGCTGGACCATCTATAGCAATCGAAATTCGTTTATCCATTGTAACACCTCATTTTTCACTTATAAAACAAAACGAAAAGCAGGTATTCTCCCCCTGCTTCTTCCCATTTGCTTCACGTCATTAAATCCTCAATTATTGTAGCATAATCCACCATAGAAGAAAATGAAAACTACTTATTCACCTGTAAGATTTGCGCCTTATTTTTCGTGACGACACCTTCGTAATAAACAATTTTCGATAAATATTTCACTGAAGATTTATGTATAAAAAGTAGTTGAACAATAGAAAGACAAATAAATTGAATCAGCAATATACGAATTATAATTCTTTCCACTTTTTCCAAAAAACTCACTCCTTCCCCTCTATACTTACACATCTAATTTCGTAAATTTATATAAACAAAACCTAATCTAATAACCACTTACCAGCAAACGCTTAAAGCAATTCATTTTATTGTCATTTTCTAAGCATACTTTTATACATTTTCATTGTCGAATTTACTCAAAACATGTTATGTTCTAAATGTATTTTTCAACTTGAAAGGGGTATAAGCATTGAAAAGAATCCTAGTTTTACACACAGGCGGAACGATTGCAATGGAAGAAGATAAAGAAACTGGGGTTGTACAACCAGGTGAAAAGAATCCTCTTTTGAAATTTATTCCTGATTTAGAAGGCGATGTTGATTTAATTGTCGAAGATGTGTTCCATCTTCCATCTCCTCATATGACTCCTAGCGAAATGCTACAATTACAAGTCATCATTGACGAAAGAGTAAAACAAGATAATATTCACGGCGTAGTCATTACGCATGGTACCGATACATTAGAAGAGACAGCTTATTTTCTTGATTTAACAGTTCAAGCAACCATCCCAATCATTGTGACAGGAGCAATGCGTTCTAGTAATGAATTAGGTGCTGATGGTCTATATAATTTCTTATCAGCTGTAAAAGTTGCTAGCAGTAATGAAGCTGCTGAAAAAGGTGTTTTAGTCGTATTAAATGATGAAATACATTGCGCTACAAATGTAACAAAAACGCACACAAGTAATGTCGCGACATTCCAAAGTCCACAGTACGGACCAATTGGCATGGTAACAAAACGCGGTGTTGTTTTCCATCATGCTTTAGTGCATCACGAAACATGCGCAGTACGACAGATTTCTAAAAACGTTGTCGTTCTAAAAGCATACGCAGGTATGGATGATACATTATTATCAGCAATCGAAACACTACCAGTAGACGGAATTGTTATTGAAGCACTTGGACAAGGTAATTTACCTCCACGAACACTTCCTAGTTTAGAACGGTTAATAAGCAAAGGAATTCCTGTTGTATTAGTGTCTCGCTGTTTCAACGGTATCGTTCAAGATGTATATTCGTATGAAGGCGGGGGCAAACAACTAAAAGATATGGGTGTTATATTCACATACGGTTTAAACGCTCAAAAGGCACGTATTAAATTGTTAGTCGCATTAGAGAATACAAACTCTCACGAAACAATCCAAAATATGTATATGCACGATTAAAAAAGCAGCTGTCGAGTTTTTCGACAGCTGCTTTTTATTCTCCTCTTGATGCAATGGTGTGCGCAATCGCATCTCCATGGAATCTACCGTTCTCGATAAATATTTCATTTGCGTTATTCCCCGCAGCAATTACACCTGCAATAAAAATATTTTCAGCGTTTGTTTCCATACTACCCTCTGTATAAATCGGACGCCCTGTTGCTTCATCAATCAGAACTCCCATTTTTGTTAAGAAATTGTGGTCTGGATGGTAACCCGTCATAGCAAATACAAAATCGTTTTGAATTGTATTTGCTTCACCATCTACTGTATACGTCAACGTATGCTCAGTAATTTCTTTTACATGCGCATGGAAATGCATTTGAATTGTCCCATTTCGTACTAACGCCTCAAATTCCGGCAAAATCCACGGCTTAATACTTGGCGAGTATTCCCCACCACGGTATAGAACTGTTACACGTGCACCCGATTTAACAAGCTCTAACGCCGCATCTACACTTGAATTTTTACCACCTATTACAACGACATCTCGATCAAAATAAGGATGTCCTTCTTTGAAATAATGAGCTACTTTCTCAAGTTTCTCACCAGGTACATTCATATAATTCGGATTATCATAATATCCAGTTGCGACAACAATGTATTTTGCCACATATATTTCTTTGTTTCCGTCACGCTTCGTCGTTTCAACTTTAAAAACATCACCATCTTTTTGAACTTGTTCCACTCGTTCAAATGCATTTACACGTACAGATTTACGCTTTACTACTTCACGATAATACGCAAGCGCTTGATTACGAAATGGCTTACGATTTTCTGTAATAAAAGCCACTTCACCAATTTCTAATTTTTCACTAGAGGAGAAAAATGTTTGGTGAGTTGGATAATTATAAATTGCATTTACAATGTTTCCTTTTTCGATTACTAACGGATTTAACCCCTCTTTTTGCAACGAAATCGCTGCTGCTAATCCGCATGGACCGCCTCCGATAATAATAACTGTCTCTTTTTGCATACTCAGTTCACTCCTAGTCTTCTACCTCTGCTCTATTTTATATAAACAAGAAAAAACCTACTTACAGCAGTAGGCACCTATCTTTATTGTATTCATTTTTCATATATTTGTCATCTAAACGAAACATACATCCGATAGACATCTGCTAAAAACTGCTGAAATTTAATACCTTGTTTCCCTAATACATTCTCAGGATCAATCTTTCTAGCTGGATCCAATGTTTTATGTGATACGATATCTTTTTTTGGATTCAAACCGAAGTTTTGGCATAAATACGCATGATACCACGTAAAACGAGTATATGCTTCCCAAAAGTTAACATCACCGCCATAACAAAGTTCTACCCCAATGGCAGCCTTATTCGCATCATAACCATATAAGTCATTATCCGTCGGCACACCATATCTAACATGATACGCAACTTCATTTATAGGAATAATTTCCAATATCGTTTTATCATCTATAAATGTATGCGCCGAAGCTTTCGGTTGTATTTCATTAAAGTAATCTCGATTCCCTATCGCATTGCTACCAGGATTCCCCGTATCATGACTTACAATAAACCTTACTTTAGAAAGAGGAATTCCCGGTCGTGAACTTCCATATCCAATATAGTTACGCTCTATAGGAAACATCGCCATTACTACCAACTCCCGCTTTAGAAGATTACCTTACTTCCTTATATGTATTCGGTAGCAATGTCCTTATAGCATATTTCTTATGCGAAGATAAAATCGAAAATATTTGATGTGAATACCATAAATAATAAAATACTTACAGCCACTCCATAAAAACCGTAAAACCAAACACAATCTTCTTTCGTATCTAAACCGAAAAATTTATTTACTGATTGTAATAATGTGCCACGCTTACTTTGCTTGTTTCGTAATACTTCCACTCGTTCTACAACATCCGCTGGCATCATAAATCTTTGGTCTACTGTCATTTTCATCATTTATCTCTCCTTAAAATCATTTCCGTTTTGTTTATCTAAGGAGAGTATAGCACGTTTGTTCGTGCAGAACAAGCGTTCTTTTTGTTTTTATTTTATTTTTCAGCAAGCCAAGTAAGAATTGAGATTACAACGGCGATAATCGGCCCTACTACAACCAAACCAAATATTAAAAACAGTAACCCTTCCCCGAACACCCGAACGATACTTGTTTTTCTGGCTTCCATCGTTCTTGCAAGTTCTCCCTCTAACCTCTTAACCTTTTCTTCTAATTGTTCTACTCGTTCCATCATTTCATTTTCCATATACAACACCTCAATTTAATACTTCAACAAAAAAACGTGATCCCCTCGAAAGGAAATCACGTTTTCTCAAAACATTATATATTATACCCAACCTCTGAAGCGACTAGCCTCAGCCATTTTACGAACACCAACCATGTATGCAGCTAAGCGCATGTTTACTTTACGAACTTGTGATGTTTCATAAATTGAATCGAATGATCTTACCATTACTTTTTCTAAACGTTGTTCTACTTCTTCCTCAGTCCAGTAGTAACCTTGGTTATTTTGTACCCACTCAAAGTAAGATACTGTAACGCCACCAGCACTTGCTAATACGTCTGGAACAAGTAAAATACCACGATCTGTTAAGATTTTTGTTGCTTCTAATGTAGTTGGGCCATTTGCAGCTTCAACCACAATTTTCGCTTTAATCTTATCAGCATTTTCTTCTGTAATTTGGTTCTCAATTGCAGCTGGAACTAAAATGTCGCAATCAAGTTCTAACAGTTCTTTGTTTGAAATTGTATTATTAAATAGTTTTGTTACAGTACCGAAGCTATCGCGACGATCTAGTAGGTAGTCAATATCTAATCCATTTGGATCATGTAATGCGCCATAAGCATCTGAAATTGCAATTACTTTCGCGCCTGCATCATGCATAAATTTAGCTAAGAAGCTACCCGCGTTACCAAATCCTTGAACAACAACGCGTGCACCTTTAATATCAATGTCACGTTTTTTCGCAGCTTCACGAATACAAATTGTTACACCTTTTGCAGTCGCTGTTTCACGTCCGTGTGATCCACCTAATACAAGTGGTTTACCTGTAATAAATCCTGGTGAATTAAATTCATCGATACGGCTATACTCATCCATCATCCATGCCATAATTTGTGAGTTTGTAAATACATCTGGAGCCGGAATATCTTTTGTCGGACCAACAATTTGGCTAATTGCTCGTACATAACCGCGGCTTAATCTTTCTAATTCACGGAAAGACATCTCACGTGGGTCACAAATGATTCCACCTTTACCTCCACCGTATGGTAAATCAACAATACCACATTTTAAACTCATCCAAATAGAAAGTGCTTTCACTTCATTTTCTGTTACGTTTGGATGGAAGCGAATTCCACCTTTCGTTGGACCAACAGCATCATTATGTTGTGCACGATATCCTGTAAATATTTTAACAGTCCCGTCATCCATACGAACTGGAATTTTCACTGTCATCATACGAATTGGTTCTTTCAATAATTCATATACTTCGTTTGGATAACCCAATTTTTCTAATGCTTCATTAATTACAATTTGTGTTGAATTTAACAATTCAAAATGTTGTTCCCCTTGTTGTTGTGTTTTCGTTTGAGTTCCCTTTTCGGCTACCATAGTAAGTAAACCCCCTGTAATTTCACTTGTTTAGTAAACCTTCATTGCCTAGTATACACCGTTAAATTTGGAATGCAATAGAAAACGCTAACAAATATATACAAACTATTTTGCATTGCAAGCGTTTTCACTATTATTATAGTCCTTTTATTGCTTTTAGAAAAGTAAAACACTTAAATATTTAAATGTTTTTTATTTTCACCAAAACACATTCAATAAAATCAATATTTCATCAAGAAATACTGATCAAATTTTCAAATACAGTTCGGCTAGTATTGTTGCCTAAACTTCGCTTTATAGATTTTAGATTTTCCAATCTTCAGCTGAATAAAAATAAAACCTCAAGCTACGTTACATTAGCTGAGGTTTTGCTTTTTCACAAAGTAATTGTATATTTGTTCAATTGCTTGAGAATCCATTAATTCTTTACCATATTCCATTATGCGATAAATTGTTGCTGTTGACGGATTACCGTATTCCGCTAAAATAGCTATAAAATCCGCCTTCAATAATTGAAATTGCTCTTCTTCTTCTATCCAAAGATAAAAACGATTATCCCATGTATACAACTTCCCATCAGTTACACCAAGGTTATATAAGCGATTTGACAAATTGATTACATCATCTAATGTAGCAAACTCGTAAAGTATATGTTCACTTTCATCAAGAGTCACTTGCATTTCAATAAACTCGTCACGGAACTCATCTTCTGTATCCACTTCTTGATTTTCTTTTGTTACAATTACAACCATACCTTGAGCTTGTAGAGAAAATACTTCCACAGCAATCGGACCATCCGCTTCAAACCCTAATTCTTTATTTGCTTCTTGCATCATATCACGGAATAGTTGCTGTACTTTCGGTGCATTTCTCCACAAATCTTCTTTCGTTAATCCTCGTTCTGATAAATCATCAAATGTTAGGAAAATTTTGATCTTATTGTAATTTAAACGTTCCAGTCTCATCTCATACCCTCCCTACGTAACCATTGCATCTAATTTTTATTATATGAAATAGAAAATAGATGGTTCTTTTCGAACAACTATTCTGACATTCTTATCCATCTATCCCATTCTTCTTTCGTGTTACCAATAAGGATATTTTGAAGATTTAATTGATCCCCAATGCTTTTTCTTCCTATAAAACCAACAAAGAGATTTTTATTTTTTGCTTGCAACAAATCAATAAATCTTACTGCCTCTTCAAGTTCTCGTTCATCATCAAAAGATATAAACAAATACTTAGGTTGCAATTGTTCAATAGCTAGTAAAATACCTTCTTCATCTAAACTTGTCCCCATATACATTGCTTGATATCCTTTTATTCGTAAATACGTCGCGAAAATAAATCCTTTTAATATATTATTTTCCAAAACGAAAACTTTGTTAACGGAAGAATACACTGATGCATTATGATAAATCATTCCTAGACGTGTTTGTAAGAATGATACAACATATTTGAATTGTAACATTGTAATCTCATTATTATTTTTTAAAATTAACAACTTGTTTGCGACTTGAAGAACGATGCTTATAACAACTTTTTCCGTTGAATATATACTAAAAACCTCGTTTAATAATGCAGAAGTTGTAATTTCATCAAATTCTAACAAAGCTTGTAGTATATCGTCCACTAAAACAACTTCTTTATCAGGAATTTTTTCTATTTGAATATTGTTCTGCAACCGATTCCCTTCTAATAACTGAACGGCTTGTCCAATCATCATCCCCTCAGAAACCTTGTTCATTAACCATTTCAAAATATGAATATGCTCTTCTGTATACAAACGATGCCCCGCATGATTTCTTTTTGGGGCAATAATATGATAGCGTCTTTCCCATGCGCGAAGTGTACTCGGTTGAATTCCGAGTATATTCGAAACAGCTTTTATATTATAGCTCCCATTTGAAGTTGGCATTATTTCCCTCCACACAACGTAATGATATGCGTTTGAGAAGGTGCCCGAAAACGAAGAGGAAACAATGTTGTTCCATACCCATTACTAACAAATAGTGTCATATTAAAATGCTTATATATGCCACCCTTTAAATGTTTTTCAGATGAAAACAACCGAATTTGTCCTCCATGTGTATGCCCACTTAACACGAGCGAAATTTGCTCTTTACCAGACATTTTTTTTATTATATCAGGGTTGTGACTAATTAAAATGCGAAAACCTTCTTCTTTACAATCAGCCAATGCTAAATCTAAACGATCTCGTTCTAATCCAACATCATCGATACCGAGCAAGCAAATTTTCTCTCCTAATTCAGACTCAAATACAACTCTTGTATTATCTAATACCTTCACGTTATTTTCTAACAATAAAGCATCTAATTCGTGATATTCAATTTCATAATCATTATTTCCCCATACAAAATATACAGGGGCTACTTCTCTTAACTTTTGAATATTTAAAGAGATTTGCGATAAAGGTACTCCTTTTTCAGCTAAATCGCCGCCAATAATTACGATATCCGCTTTCCCTTTCACTCGTTCAATTAGCGAGCTAGAAATGACCCTTCTATGAATATCCGAAATAAAAAAAACATTAACTTTTTGAAAACTTTCCGGAAATTCTTCGAATACTAATGTATGTTCCAGCACAGTATTACGCATCGCTTCTTTATACATTCCAAGAAGACATACAAAACCAATGCATATGAGAGTACATAATAATATAATCCATGTCATATATTTTTACTCTCCCTCCTCGTAAAGTATAGTCCTTCATTTTATATGCAGCTATTTTATATCACTCATTTAACTCGCTCTCTTACTTCGCAGACTTATCTTTTATAGGAATTTTTAATTCTTGTCCTACTCTCACTTCGTCTTCTTGCAAATCATTATACTTTTTAATTACTTCCATCCCATTTTCATCTGAGAAATATTGCTTCGCTATACTTTCTAAACTTTCTCCATCTTTCACAATATGAGTTGCTACTTTCTCAGACTGCTTTTGAGATTCAGTCTTAGCTGAATCAAAGAAAATCACTTCAAACGCACTTTTCCCAGCATTATTACTATCATTTTTCACCTGTGTATATTTATCTGTATACCATAGAATACTAATAGGTAACAATATGAATAAAAATGTTAAAACTCGGACGAAAATATGATTCATTTTAAATTTTGGTTTTTTCTCTTTATTTCTACGAACTTCACTACGCGGCGGTAAACCTTCATCTTCTTCCACTCGCTCAACTTCTAACTCCTCTTCAAAATTAGGAATTCGTTTTCTCATGTTGTTCACCACCACCTTCCATTTATTTTCTTAATTGGAGTCCCATTATAAAATCAACAAGAAAGTGTGCAAAGATTGTTATAAACAAATTTCCTGTCCACTCGAATACATAACCAAAAACAAAGCTAATAAAGCAGACGAAACAAAACAAAAAAGGCTTCGTTATATACCGAATATGTAACACAGCAAAAATTAAACTCGCTATTACAATTCCAAAATGAGTCTGCACTACACCTCTAAATAAAAACTCTTCCGCAAAGCCAATAATAAACGTGATAACGAGTAAATGCATGACCGAGATTCCTTGAAACATTCTATCGTTAATGCCACCATCATCAAACCAAGATTCTGGAAACACTCGCATTGCAACATAATCTAATAACACAATACAAATCGCTAATAAGCCACCTAGTACAAGTATAGAAATCGGTTCCCATTTCCATAAACTATAAACTTCTCTTTTATCTTGAAATAATATGTATGCTAGTAAACAACCAATGCCAATAATGATTAGTTGTGTTATGTATAGATTCAGTCTTATTTCCCTCGGACTCATATCTTCAACATTTTGCCTTTGAATGTTCATCATTCCTCCATCTTCCCTAGGCCGAAAAGCTTTTGTAACTCTGTTTCCCAATTATAGTCGAAAACAGACTGTTGCGCTCGTCTTTTTTTATACTCTGTTTTTGTAATACCACAGTAATCACAACAGTTTTCTATCTCTTTTTCCTTTCTATAACCGAACTGTTGTAATAAATATTCACGCCTACATCCTTGAACTTGTATCCATGACTTCATATTTTCTAGCTCACTATATTTATTACGCAATCTCACTTCCACTTCCGCTATTAATCTGTGCATTATTTCATCTGACAAGCTCTCTAGCAGAAGATTTCGCCGTTGTATGATTCCAAGATATTCGAGATGATAACGGATAAAACGCCAATATTGTTCATTAAATCTTGCTGCATTATAACAAATTTCTTCTACATCTTCTATTGGTAATACTTTCGTTTGAAACATTCTTTCTTGTAGTAACGAAAATAAAAATTGTATTTGTGATTTACTTGGCAATTCATCTTCAATGATTGAAATTGGCAAATCATGATCCAATGGACTACATAGCAAAATGGCTATACTTGGCTCACCATCTCTCCCCGCTCTTCCAATTTCTTGTAAATAAGAAGCTACATTTGTTGGATATTGAAAATGAATAATATATCTTGTATTCGCCTTATTGACCCCCATCCCAAAAGCACTTGTACATATTACAATTTGCAACTGGTCATTCATAAACTGTTGTTGAATTAACATACGCTCTTCATGTTCCATACCACCATGATAAAAAGCTACACCTGTAATTCCTTTTCCTCTTAAGTACTCGGTTAAACGCTCTGTCCAGGCCCTACTTGAGCAATAAACAATACCAGGTCCTTGCAAATACATTATATGCTCAAAAAGCGCCTCTTTTTTTTCTTCTATCGTTTCCACAAATTGCACTTCCATCGCAATATTTGGACGATCAATTGAATACACATGCTCAGCGACATTTTTTAGATTTAAACTTTCCGCTATATCTTGCAGTACATCCTTTGTAGCAGTCGCTGTTAATGCTAATACATTTGGAGATCCGATACTCTCAATTACTTTATCTAATTTTTTATAATCTGGCCGAAAATCGTATCCCCATTGTGAAATACAATGCGCTTCATCTACGACAAATAATGAAATATGTATTTTTTTCAATTCTCTTATTAGGAGTTCCGACTGCAACATCTCGGGTGATACGAAAACAAATTTATAAAAAGATAGCTTTTTCATTGCTTCTCTTTTTTCACTTAACGTCCGAAAACTATTAAATGCAATAACTCGATTTTTCACGACATACTTTAATTGCGTAACTTGGTCTTCCATTAAAGATAATAGTGGTGATACAACAAGCACCGTCCCCTCTTGCAGAAGCCCCGGAAGTTGATAACACATTGACTTTCCCCTTCCAGTCGGAAGCATTGCTACAACATCTTTTCCTTCCAATAAGTCCGTAATAACTCCTTTTTGCCCCGGACGAAATTCAGAATATCCAAACCACTTATATAAATATTCCTCAAGCTTCATTAATACCCTCCATCCGTGCCAATACAAGACGGACTTCAAAATAAGAGATTCCCTCTCCAACCGCTTGCTTCAACACACGCAATTTACGTGTTTGTAATGCTTCAATTACTTTTGATACTTTTTCTATTTTTTCTTTTTCCATAAACATCTCAATAGAAAATTCTTTTTCTCGTAAAGCAATCTCCACAAAATGATCTTCTATCGTGGCAACCTTTAAATTCCGAATTGTCGCTATTTCTTCTAAAGAGCGTCCTTGTCTCCAAAAATTATATGTTTTTTTCGTTGATAAGCTAAATAAATCAGCTTTCTCATTTGGATAAGAAATAATTTCAGCTAATAATGGAAATTCATTTTCTTTATTGCGAACTTCTTGAATAAGGAAATGAATTGTACCCCAAAATAAAAAGTACACTCGAAATACATCTTGTTTCGTAATTTCCGCTAATTGTTGTAAAGTACACCCAATACGTTCATAGCCAGTTAACCGGTATGTTACGATTGTCGCTTCTACTGAATTATTTTTTTGTAAAAGAGTATGCATCTCCTTCCACAATCTTTTAGCCAATTCATTTCTCGTATATGGTATTCCCGTGAGAAAACGTTTCACCCACATCATTATTTCTGTATCCTGTTGAATTGGAATAAATTTCGCATTTGCCTGTTGTATATTCGAAATGGTTTGAACGATTAATGATAATCTCTTCCAAAACGTTTCACCTATTTCACCATAGTGTAAACCATGTAAATACGTCGGAAAGGCAAATTCATCTTCCCATTTGTTTAATTGCATGATACCCGCAGTCGTTAACACGTATGTATTATCATGTATAGATTGCACTAAATCCGTCTGTAACAACTTTGCAACTTCTTGATCATAATCAGCTCTATTTAATGATTTATAAATCCCAAACAAAAAAGAAATTTGAAACATATTCCCATCTTGTAATGTTTGCGACGATCTCTTTCCTTTTAACAAATAATAAATCGAAGAAACGGTTCTTTCACCATTCAATTGTTTTAAACAATATAATAAAGTATATTGTAGCTGCATTACCGCTTCCACCTTTCAGTCTAACTTCATTCCTTTTTCAATACGATCGCATTTAACTTATCATATTCACACTACATGCTTGTATATATTCTATTGTATCAAACGAAATAACATTTAAGTATTTTGAAAATCTTATGAAATAATTCAAAAACAAGTTGACACCCTAATTGATAAGCATTATCATTATAATTTTATGTTGAAAAGTTTTAAAAACCGTTTTACAATAAGGTTATAATTTTTTGACGAACTTTTCACATACATATTATCAGGAGGGAAAAAAGATGGCAAAATATACAATCGTTGATAAAGATACTTGTATTGCATGTGGTGCTTGTGGCGCTGCTGCACCAGACATTTATGACTATGATGATGAAGGTATTGCATTTGTGACATTAGACGATAACCAAGGTATCGTTGAAATTCCAGATGTATTAATTGAAGATATGATGGATGCATTCGAAGGCTGTCCAACTGACTCAATTAAAGTTGCTGACGAATCATTTGATGGCGACTCTTTAAAATTCGAATAGTTTTTTATTAACTTCAAAAAATGCCCCTCATATGGATGAGGGGTATTTTTTGTTTTCTATTTTCATTCTGCTTAATAAAAAACCATTAGCAGTCCATACTACTAATGGTTTTATTTTATCCCACTATTCGCCGAGCAGTAAGACCCCCACCTCAAAATTCAGCGAAAGCAAATAAGTTAGGTGAGGGTCGTGCTGCCCGTAAAGGCCCGATTGGTGAAGGCTAATAATCAGCGGGGGATGAACAAAACCCCCACTGACTAAAGTTTCACTTTATATTTTATGCATTATTCATTTTTGCAAACACCCATACTTTCAAGCGTGAGAATAACGCTACAAATACAATTGTCACTACAATTCCTTTAATTAAATTAAATGGTAAGATTGCCGTTACAACCGTTGTTTTTATAGCATCACTAGACATAGCTGGTGAATTTAAAAACCAAGTGTAAGCTGGGAATATGATGATGTAGTTTAATACACTCATGATTAACGCCATTGTAATTGTCCCAAGCATTAATCCTGTCGTTAAACTTTTTACAGTACGATACTTTCTAAATAAGAAAGCTGCTGGTCCAATAAATAAACACCCTGCAATAAAGTTTGCAATTTCTCCAACTGGCACTCCCGTTAAGCTTCCTTGAATCCCGTAATGTAAAATATTTTTTATCGCTTCTACAATTACTCCTGCAATCGGCCCAAAAATAATCGCCGCAATTAAAGCTGGCACATCACTAAAATCAATTTTTAAAAATGGCGGAAGCCCTGGGAATGGAAAATCCAACATCATTAGTAAATACGCAATACTACTTAGCATCGCTACACTCACCATCTGCACTACACTGTTTTTTTGTTTCATCTTTCTCTCTCCTTTTCCATCGATCTTCTCATGGAAAGTGGAAAGGTTCTGCTATGCCTATTTTTTCATAGAACGAAAAAACCCTTTGCGATTTACACAAAGGGAGAATTTTAAGGCACATCAAACAGACGTTCAAATACTTATCTTTTTTGAACGCATGAACCTCCATCTTCTCCCATCCAGACTATAC
Organism: Bacillus sp. NH11B; assembly: GCF_001884205.1. NCBI lineage: Bacteria > Bacillati > Bacillota > Bacilli > Caryophanales > Bacillaceae > Bacillus > Bacillus sp. NH11B. The sequence continues at coordinate 20,908 of NZ_MAOG01000017.1, forward strand.
TGTCGGCTTTGGAATCACACCAAATCCTGCCTTAACGGCTCGCGGGCTTAGAACGAAATTATTAACTGTTCATCACCGCCGGTCGGGATTTTCACCCTGCCCCGAAGATAGACCGATATTCTATTTTCCACTTCATTATACAACAACATAATCGTATTGTGAACAAAAAAAGTGTAACTTATTAAAAATAAGTTATTAATTTTATATAATCAAAGATACAATCAATATATTTTACAATACAACCCATATTTTTTATAATTCGGTATTTCTCTTATGAATCCCCTAGTCATATATCGTTAAAAGTGATAAGATGTTGAATTGTTAAGATAAGAACATTTTCTGAGTTATGGAGGAAATGTCATGAAGAAAGATAAAAGACACTCTATTCGAGAAGCAATGAAAAAGAACTTAAGAAAAGAATACTTTTATTTAAAAAAAGAATTACTTTTCTACTGTCCAATTGATCTAGGCACATTCTCAAGAGAGACATACTACGCTACTTTTGACCAAGATGGCATAAGTATTTATCAGTATGATAAAAAAACAGAAAGTAAATTAAAATTGCGTGAGCGTCATCCATGGAAGAGTTGGAATAAGGTAAAAGTTGATCACTATTTAACAACTTCTCAATTTATTTTTCAAGGTGAGCGAAACTGGATTTTATCCCTTTTCCAAAAAGGAAAAGAAGCTCAAAAAATAATTGAAGAACATACATCTTTACAAACGGAAGTTGTTTCCCGTCCTTTTTCCAAGAAACTTCCTGGTTTCCGTTCTAATACACCATTGAATAAATACATCGGTAGCATTTGTTACACTGCACTTATTGCATTTTTATTAAAATGGATGATTCCATTTCAAGCACCACAAATCGCCCTGTATTCTCTTTCAATTGGCTTTATGCTTCTTGGTTTACTTTGTCTTACAATTGGTCTAATCGAGCCAACTATCGTACTATTTCGGACAAAAGAAAAAACAAGAACAAAAGTCTTTTACTTATATAGCTACTTAGCTATTTCTGGATTTATATGTGTCTTTATTTTTTGGTAAAAGAAGCCGTCCCAAAAGATTTTTTGGGACGGTTTTTCGTTACGAATAGGTTACTCTTATCTTCGTATGTTATTGCTAAGTCAACATTTCTTGTCGAAACGTTGATATAAATTCATTTACTATCGTATTCTTAAAAATCTATTCAAAAGTTATACTTTGAGAAGTTTCCTTTACTTAACGTATAGTTGTTGGTTCGGATAGATTCGCTCTTGTCGTAATCCATTTCTCACTTTGATTTCCTCAACTGTCATACTAAATCTCCGAGCAATACTAACTAAAGTATCACCTTTTTGTACAACATATAATGATGATGAAACTACTTGGTTTTTTTGTTCATTTAAAACAAGCAACGGATTCATCGCATTCCTTTTCTCCATCGTCCATCTTCCTTGATGCACTTCTAAATGTAAATGCGCTCCTCGCGATTCTCCTGTATTCCCTACCTCTCCAATTCGCTCTCCTTTTGAAATATTATCCCCTTGAACTACATATCTCTTATTTAAATGCGCATAAACAGCCTCATATTCTCCATGTTTAATAAACACAACATTTCCATAACTACTTGAAAAATAAGACTTTGTCACCTTACCATTTTGAATAGCTACAACAGGCGTTCCAATGGACGCAGCTATATCAATACCATAGTGTTTCCCATGTCTTGTCCCAAAATAATCACTTACCTGCCCATCAACAGGCCATATCCACTGATTCTCTTCAGCATAAACATGTAATTGAGATAAAAATAATATACTCAATATCACCACGCCACATTTTAACGCTTTCATATACATCCTCCGTTTTCTAATAACCGTCATACCTTCTCTATTGTGGGATATTATAGAAAAAAGTATACAAAAAAAGAAGTGAATTACTCCACTTCCTTCTCTTTTTTATTGCGAAAAACAAGTGCACTGCGGTTATATTCCACATCTTTCACTTGTAAACGCGCATTTATTACTCTAGCTACCGCAAACAAATAATCAGATAACCGATTTACATACTTTAGAACAATTTCATTGGTTTCTCCTTCTTTTTGCAACGACACTATACAACGTTCTGCTCTTCTTATAACTGTACGTGCAATGTGTATTGTAGCTGATGCCTCGCTACCACCTGGTAAAATAAAACGTTCTAATGGCGGCGCTTCTTCTGTATAAGAATCGATTCTTCTCTCTAAATACTCGACCATCTCTATCGTTACTTTATAGGGAATTTTCTTCTCTACTATTGCTAAATCTCCTCCACAATCAAATAGTTCATGTTGAATATTTTCAAGCTCGTTATAAATGTCACGAAAACATTCCTCTTGCAATTTTGACAGCGCGTATCCGATATGAGAGTTCGCCTCATCAATCGTGCCATAAGCTTCCACACGTATATGATCTTTATCCACTCGGCCACCTATTACACTCGTTTCCCCTTTATCTCCTGTTTTTGTATAAAGTTTCATTTTATTATGACACCTCTCTTTTTTCATACTGATTATTAAAGGAAAAAACTCTACCATTCTTTATTTAATTGAACTTACAAAAAAATAAAAAACAGTAGAGCTTTTATTCATTATCACTTTTAAAAAACATGCATATCTAAATTATACGATTTGGTAAATATACAGAGAATGTAGTTCCTTCTCCAACGACACTGGATACAGAAATCTTTCCATCATGACCTTGAACAATATTTTTAGCAATCGCAAGCCCGAGTCCAGTTCCAACCTTTTTCCCACGCGTTCTCGCTTTGTCAGCTTTATAGAACCGATCGAACAAGAATGGAATATCTTCTTCTGGAATACCCGCACCTGAATCCTGCACTTCAAAAGCAAGGCCACTATTTTCCGTATTAATTACAAGTGTAACATGTCCACCCGCATTTGTATGACGGATTGCATTATCAATTAAATTCGTCAATACCTGCTCCATACGATCTGCATCAAACGGATATTGTTCAATTGGGCTTTGGAAATCAACTGTTAATTGAACTTCTTTATCCTTTGCAATCCCTTGGAATTTACGGCCGATTTTTTCGACAAAAGGATGAATATCAACTTCACCTATATGTAACTCTACATGACCACTTTCCATACGTGCTAAATCTAATAACTCATTTACAAGTTTACCTAAACGAACAGATTCATCATAAATAATTTGAACAAACTCATTAATTTCTTCTTTTGTTTGCACAATATCATCTAAAATCGCTTCACTATACCCTTGAAGCATTACCATCGGTGTACGAAGTTCATGTGATACATTCGCAATAAAGTCTTGACGCATTTTCTCAAGACGACGCTCTTCCGTCATGTCTCGCAATACTGCTACTGCTCCACGAATTTTCGTTTGATTGTAAAGCGGTGTCATAAGAACTACGTAGTTACCTTTTTGCAAATTAATTTCAACAACCTGTTGTTGTTCGCTTTCTACAACGAGATGGAATAGTTCAACAAGTTCAGAAGGAAGTTTTTTACTTAATTCTACTTCTTTTTCTTCTTGCCAAACTTGTAAGAAATTTTCTGCCGGTGGATTGATAACAACGACTTCACCTTCTTGATTTAACGTAATAACACCATCCGCCATACTACTCAAAATGCTAGCTAACTGCTCTTTTTCCTGCTGCAGGGCATTCATATTAAACTTCAACTGCTTACCCATTTGATTTAAAGCAGTTGCGAGCTCCCCAATTTCATCCTGCGACACCATAGGGGCTTTCGTATCAAATTTCCCGCGCGCTACCTCAAAAGCAACCTCACGCATTTTACGGAGCGGCGCTGTAATTCGGGTAGATAAGAAGAATGCAAAGAAAGTTGTTAAAATAATCGCAATCCCGGCTGATAAGAAAATAAAATCAGTCGTTCTCTCCATACCTTGTATCGGCACTTGTAAAGATTCATATACAAACACTGCACTTTGATTTTTTGACTGCACTGGTTTCCCGACAATCATAATATCATTTTCCGTGTTTTTATTTTTTCTACTATTAGAGGCTTTTCTAATATTATTCTTGATTTCCTTTTTATCTGTAAATACAGCTGCTAATTCTTTATCATTTTTCAAATCATCCATTGTAAGCGTAACTAATCCTTCTTGTTTCGGTGAAGAAGAAATTTCCTTACCGTCTTCTACAATGATAATCCTTGAAAGTGGGTCAGAAAATTTGTAGGCGATATCCTCAATCGTTTTGACATCGGCACCTTCTTCAATTAACTCTGAAACACTTGTTGCAACTTTTTGAAGCCTAGCTTCACTCATATCAACATAATATGTTCTAAAAAACTGCGAAAGTAAAATCGCAACAAATCCAAGAACAAACGAAACGAGAAGTAATATGGTCATCCATAACTTCCCTACTACACTTCTCCAAAGCATCAGTCGTTCACAACCTCAAACTTGTAACCAACGCCCCAAACGGTAACAATCATCTTCGCAGCATCTGGTGATTTTTTACTTAACTTCTCACGTAAACGCTTTACATGCGTATCAACTGTACGTAAATCTCCGAAGAATTCATATTGCCATACTTCTTTTAACAATTGCTCACGGTCAAACACCTTATCTGGAGCTTTCGCTAAGAATAATAGTAATTCATACTCTTTCGGTGTTAAATTCACTTCATTACCATCTGCTGTAACACGATGTGCATCGTTATCAATTGTTAAGTGCGGGAACACAGTAACATCTTTCGTCGTTGTATCTTGTGTAAAGAATGTTGTTGGTACAGCACGACGTAACACCGCTTTCACACGAAGCACTACTTCACGTGGGCTAAATGGTTTCACGATATAATCATCAGTTCCTACCTCAAACCCTTGTACCCGATTTACTTCTTCACCTTTTGCTGTCAGCATAATAATTGGTGTCGCTTTCTTCTCACGAACCCCTTTGCACACTTCGATACCATCTTTACCAGGCATCATAAGATCTAATAAGATTAAATCATAATCATTTTGTAAGGCCATTTCTAAAGCTGTATCACCATTATCCGCTTCTTCAATTGTGTATTGCTCTCTTTCTAAATACATTTTCAATAAGCGACGAATACGATCCTCATCGTCTACAATTAATATTCTTGATTCATTTTCCATTTCTACCCGCTACGCATTTTAGCGCAACGGTTCACACCTACCCTTCTACAATATTATGTTGCACTTATTCTCATTTAACAAAATATTTTTTAAACGTTTCACTTTCCATATTATGCTTCACAAGAATAATAAAGTTTGTTCATTTTTTTTCCAAAACTATGTATTTTATTTGAACAGTATATTATGTCCTCGACATCATTTTACAAAATCAACCGCTACTTTGTCATGTTTTTCTCAAAAAAGAAGAAAATTTGACAAAAATAAAATAGGAAAGTGACATACACTCTCCTATTTTATTTCTCTATGCATATGAATGTAAACCCGCAATGATTAAGTTCACTACAATAAAGTTAAACATAATGATCGCAAAACCAATTACTGCAAGCCACGCTGATTTTTCCCCATGCCATCCTTTAGATAATCGCAAATGTAATACTGCAGCATAAAAGAGCCACGTTATAAGTGCCCAAACCTCTTTTGGATCCCACCCCCAAAAACGCGTCCATGCTATTTGAGCCCAAATCATCGCAAAAATTAGCGCACCTAATGTGAAAACTGGGAATCCAATCGCAATAGATCGATATCCGATTTCATCTAGTAAATCACTATTCGTATTCTTTACTAGTGGCTGAAGTGCCGCTGATACTCGTTTGCGTAAAACGAGTCTTAATACAATATAAAGTAGTGTTCCAACTATTACTGACCAAATAACAGTATTTAATTTTTTCGCATTTACAATTGCTGGAACTTCGACTGTCGGTTCTAGTTTATTTTCTGTCAGTAACTTCCCTTCATGTGGTCCAACTAAAGCTGGGAGATTATACTTCATCTCGACTTGTTGTTCATTTTTATCAATCCATTGAAACTTAGCTTCATATTTCATACTGGAGAATACTGTCGTTACTGCAATAAATCCAACTGTACAAACAAGTGTGAACACTACCGTTTCTAACCAAAATGTACGTTTACTTCTCGTTGATTGATCTACATTTTTCAATAAATACATAACGCCCGTAATAAAACTAATTGCTAAAATTGCTTGTCCTGCTGCTGCAGTCGTCACGTGAATGTGTAACCAGTTACTTTTTAAAGATGGGATAAGCGGGGATATTTCCCTCGGGAACATACTTGCATAGGCAATTAATAAAAGAGCAACTGGTAATGCAAATAGTCCAATTATACTTACGCGGTACATAAAATACATTACAATAAATGCTCCGACAAGCATCATACCGAAAAACGTACCGAATTCGAAAAAGTTACTAACTGGCGCATGACCTGATGCAATCCACCTTGTAACAAAATATACTGTTTGTGCTATAAACCCTAAAATTGTAATCGTTATTCCTACATTTGCCCATTTATGACCCTTTTCTTTAATGGCTCCCCCAAAAAATAGAGTCGCAATTAAATATAAAATAAATGCGGTAAAGAGAAAGTTACTACTTATTTGCACCATATCGTTTCCCCACCTTAACTAATTTTTTTATCAATTACTTTATCATTTGGCTGTGGAATTGCTGTACCTTCTATTACTCTTTCAATATCTTTCTTTAAACCGAACCAATTTTTATTCGTATGCCCTGCAATCCACCATTCATCATTAACACGTTGTATCCAAATACGGCGATGATTCCAATACATACCTTGAATGACACCAACCATAAATATAAATCCTCCAATACCGAGAATCCAAAGCGTTAAATCTTTTCTTACAGTAAGTGCTGTTGCATTTTGCATTTCAACACCTGCAAACGACATTTTATATTTGTTGTTTCCATCAGGTTCTATATTTTGCTGAATACCAACAAAACTCACTTCACCATCTGGTGTTTCAGGTGTAAACATTTTAAATACAAATGCAGGATTGTTTGGTAATTTCGTTTTTGTATTTGGTTTTCCATTCTCATCAAAATAAAAATCAGGAAAATAGCTTAATAGTTCTAGAGAATAACCATTTCCTAAATCATATTTTTCCTTAGGATTCGTTAAATCTACTTTAATCGGTCCCCACTTTTGATTATTTTCTTTATTTTGCAAGTTAAAGGACATACTTTTAAATTCACTTTCTTTATAATCCACTTGATACACTGCAAATTGATCAAATTTCAGTGGTTCATTCACGCGAATTTCCGCTTCTTTTACCTTTTCTAATTTTGGTTTTTGACCCGCTATATTTTCTCCTACCGCTTTGTATAATACAGCATTTGTTTGGAAGTTTTTCGCAATCATTTTATCACCAACGCGATCAATCGCTTCATCATAAACTTCTTTGTCCTTACTCTTATCATAAACTTCCTTGATAAACTTTTCGTTCTTCAAATAGTATTGTCCATCCGTCCCTGGTATTTCTTTCGTTTCACCGTCACGTAACCAAAGTGCTTCGTCTACGTACATACTCGGTAAAAAACGAAGCATTGCACCGAACAAAAAGATAATAAGACCGATATGATTTACATATGGACCCCAACGCGAGAAGCGTCCCTTTTCTGCTAAAACGTTTCCGTCTTCCACTTTCACGTTATAGTTTCTTTTCTTTAAATTCTTTTGCACTCTTTCCAGATCACCATCTTGAGGTGTACCAGTCCCATATAATCTCTGTCTCTTTAAAAAGCTTGGATGTCTTTTTACGCCTTGCTTTTTTAAAGCTTTATAAAGTGGAATAACGCGGTCTAAACTACATATCACAAGTGAAATACCGATAGAAGCAATCAAAATCATATACCACCATGAACCGTATAAATTATTAAATCCTAATTGATAGTACAATTGTCCTAAAAATCCGTATTCTTGTTTATAATATTCAGCTGGTGCAATTCCTGGCGTTATGTACATTTCTTGCGGAAAAATAGTTCCTATCGCTGATGCAGCTAAAGTTATTACGATTAGCCATACACCCACTTTTACAGAAGAGAAAAAGCTCCAAATTTTATCGACTATCGTTTTTGTTTGCGTGAGAGATCTCCGCGCACTCCCCTCATAGCGCATATCCAATAGTTTTACATTTTCATTGCTTTCAAATGGTTTCCCACAAGCTTCACAAAAAATGGTTCCTATCGGATTAACATGTCCACATTCACATTTAATTTCTTTCAACACTCTCACCGCCCCTGTATCTATATGTACTATTGTATATTCTAACCTCAAGTTACCGCAATACTCAGAATTTTTAAATCAGAGGCGCTATTGACATGCACCTCTTATGTAAAGGCTTTCTTTATTACGGAGTAATTTTCTTTAAATAGCCTTCTAACTGTTCTTTCGTTTGTTCACCTATAATTTGCTCCACTACTTTTCCATCTTTATCAATCAAAAAGCTTGTCGGTAATGGACCTACTCCATATGTTCCTATAATCTTTTGTCCTTTATCAATGGCAACTGGGAATTTCAAACCATATTGGTTCACAAAGTTCTTTACTGCAATATCCGTTTCATCTGCATCTAACGCTATGATTTCAACGCCTTTTTCTTTATACTTTGGATATAATTCATTCATATAAGGCATTTCTTTTTCACAAGGTTTACACCACGTGCCCCAAAAGTTTAAAAATACACCTTTACCCTTTAAATCTTTTAGTTCAATTTTCTTCCCTTCTAAATCCGTCACAACAAAGTTAGGTGCTTCTTTTCCGATTTGCATTTTCTCTTTATTAGCAAAGAATCCTTGATAAAGTGTAAATCCTACAGCACCGCTTAAAATGAGCAGAATGATAACACGAAATAATAAGCGATTTTTCTTCATCTTTTCTCCCCTCTCCTCGGTAAATGGTATGTATTCTTTTCTGTAAATGTTGTATTGAATAAATCACCAGCAGAGCACTCCACTGGTGAAATTTTAACTCTATAGCTTATCTTGGCTTTGTAGAAGCAAGTGCGCGTAATTGTTTTACCTCATGTGGTGTCAATTCTCTTGCATCACCAGGTCGCAAACTACCCACTTCTAAAAAGGCATAACGTTCACGTTTTAATTTCACTACTTTACAGTCTAACGCTTCAAACATACGACGTACTTGACGATTACGGCCTTCGTGAATTGTTAATTGTACAATCGCCATCTCTTTACGCTTGTCCCAAGAAATAATTTTCACATTTGCTGGTGCTGTTTTCCCGTCTTCTAACATAACGCCTCGTTCTAACATGCGAATTTTCTCACCTGTTAATGGTCCTTTAATTTTTGCAACATATGTTTTTTCAACTTTATATCTCGGGTGCATTAATACATTGGCGAAATCTCCATCGTTTGTCATCAATAATACGCCAGACGTATCATAATCTAAACGTCCGATTGGGAATAAACGTTGTCTGATTTCAGGGAAAAAGTCTGTTACAACACTTCTTCCTTTATCATCTGATACACTCGAAATTACACCAGTTGGTTTATATAGTAAAAAATAAACAGGTTCTTCTTTTTCAAGAGGGATGTTATTTACTTCTACTTTATCTTGAGGAGTTACTTTTGTTCCTAACTCCTTCACTATTTTCCCATTAACTTTCACTTTTCCTTGCTGAATTAATTCCTCAGCCTTTCTTCTCGATGCAATACCTGCTTGCGCAATCACTTTTTGTAATCGTTCCATTTCTTTTTTTCACCTCGAATTTATCTTACCTTACATTAGAAAGACTTGGCAACCGCATACGCTTTACGGCTATTCGCTCCTTCTCACTTAAACAACATAGCGATGATAATAAACATATAAAGGTCAAATCATGTTTTTACCCTTTATTATTGTCCACATTTTTCATATTTCTCACAATAAAAGTTCATCATTTTGTCAAAAATACCGCATAAAAAAACCACTATTAAACTACACGTTAATAGTGGTCGTATACGTATTATAAGCGAAATAGCGCAAAAAATGAATAGCATTACCGAAACAATAGAGAAACAAACACAATCGAGCAAATAATTCCGATCAAATCTGCAAAAAGCCCTACCTTTAATGCATCTCCCATTTTTCTAATACCAACAGCCCCAAAGTATACTGTTAAAATATAAAAAGTCGTATCTGTGCTACCTTGCATCGTTGAAGCTAATCTTCCAATAAACGAATCTGGCCCATATGTCGCAATTAAATCAGTCGTAATACTTAAACCAGCCGATCCCGAAATAGGACGTATAAGTGCTAGTGGAACAATTTCCGCTGGGACATGAATTAAGTCTAACATCGGCTTCATTACAGATATCATCGCATCTAACGCTCCAGACGCTCGAAAAATCGAAATGGATACAAGCATTCCCACCATAAACGGTAAAATGGAAACTGCAATTTGAATCCCTTCTTTTCCTCCCTCAACAAACGATTCATACGTCGGAACTTTTTTTATCGTGCCATATAAAAGGATAAAACCGATTACACAAGGGATTACCCATAATGAAATTGTATTTACAATACTCATTTTTTCCGCCCCTTTCTACTCCTTCTTCGGTAAAAATAGCGGTCAATCCAAATTGCTCCAATCATAGAGAGTACTTGTGCAATGAATGTTACCCCAACGATTTCGGTAGGATTTGCTGATTCATAAGTCATTCGAATCGAAATGACAGTAGTAGGGATTAAAGTAATCGCTGATGTATTTAATGCGAGAAACGTCACCATAGAGCGACTGGCCGAATCCTTCCCTCCATTTAACTCTTTCAATTGTTCCATCGCTTTAATACCAAGAGGGGTCGCTGCATTACCTAATCCAAAAAAGTTTGCCATCATATTCGATAAAATAAATCCCATTGACGGATGATCTTTCGGTATTTCTGGAAACAACCTTTTTACTATCGGCATAAAAAGTGTAACTAACTTTTTTAATAACCCTGCTTCCTCTGCAATTTTCATTAAACCAAGCCAAAATACTAAAACGCTAATAAGTCCTATACAAATTGTTACTGCATCTTTTGCCCCGTCAAATACAGCTTTAGTTACTTCTTCCATCGTTCCGTTTATCATGGCATATACAATCCCTATGATCGCCATCGCTGCCCAGACGAGATTAACCATCGTTCCCAACACCTATCATATAAGAAAAAATTTCTTGCACATTATTCCAATACATTCCCGTTGTAGCTATTAACTTCCGTTTACTATAAAATAAATTCCGTTCTCCAACTTTCTCATTGCCAACATAAACATCTGTCTTTCCAACTTTTACTCCATCCATAAGTTTTACACTTTTATCGAGTTCAACTTTTAATACCACGCTCTTTTTTTCCTCTTCAGTTAAAGGCACGAAAAAACTATTTTTCGTATAAACATGATTAGCATATTTCTTTTCATTTATTTCAGCGAGTGCTCCTTGTCCTAAAACTTTCGTTTGCTTGAAACGTTCAAAACCTTTGTCAAATAAATTCATATGATCATCCCAATCACTAGAAGCACTCAAAGTTACGACAATTAAATCTAGTCCATCTTTTGAAGCTGTCGTAACAAGTGTCCGTCCTGCTTTCTTCGTAAAACCTGTCTTTCCTCCTGTTGCAAATTCATAATAAGATGTCACAAGCTTATGTTTATTTTTCCACGGATAATCCCAAGAATCTGATTTATACGTTTTTGTTCCAAAAATTTTCTTAAAGGTCTCGTTCCCCATTGCATATTTCGTTAATAATGCCATATCATAAGCCGACGAATAATGCGATCCATCCCCATCCAAGCCATGCGGGTTTGAGAAGTGCGTATCTTTCATTCCGATTTCTTTCGCTTTTTCATTCATTAAATATACGAACCCTTCTATACTTCCTCCCACATTTTCAGCAATTACTTGTGCTGCATCATTACCTGATCTAAGCATTAATCCGTAGACTAAATCTTCTAACTTCACTTTTTGTCCAGGTTTTAAATAAATTGCTGATCCTTCTACTCGTACTGCTTCATTACTCACCGATACTAGTTCTTTCATTTTTCCTGATTCAGCAGCTAACAATGCTGTCATAATTTTTGTTATACTCGCAATTTTTTGTGGCTCATGTTCTAATTTCCCATAAAGTACACGACCAGATTGTTGCTCCATTAAAACTGCGTTACGAGCACTGACACCACCGTTCATTTTTGCATATGTAGGAATCGGCATAACGCTTGCATACATTATAATTAGCGTAATTATTATACAAATTCGTCTCATATTTCCCCCCCACGTCCTTTTGGCACTTTTTGTACAAGTGTATGCTTGGCCTTTTAAAATATGAACGAAATCTTCCTTCCACCTCCAATAAAAAAGACGCATGGGATATGCGTCTAATACGGCGTCCATTCAATTTGCTTTGCACTTTCAAATCTCTTTTCTACATCAGGCCAATTTACAACATTCCACCAATTTTTAATATATTCATCTTTTCGATTTTGATATTGTAAATAATACGCATGTTCCCATACATCAAGTACAAGGAGTGGTATCGTATCCCACTGTGTAAACAATTGATGAAGCGTGCTTTGCAAAATTTCTAACCTTCCTGAACGGGGTACCCATACAAGAATCGCCCATCCTGAACCTTCCACTTTAGAAGCTGCTTCTGTGAAATGCTTTTGAAAACGTAAAAAACTTCCGAAATCTTGCTCAATTTGTTGTGAAAAAGCCCCTCTCGGACTTCCACCACCATCTTTTTTCATGTTATTCCAAAATATCGTGTGTAAGTAATGACCTGATCCATGAAAAGCCGCTTCTCTTTCCCAATGCTTAATTAAATCAAATTGATTTGTTTTTCTCGCTTCTTCCATCATCTTCTCTGCTTTATTTAATCCTTCCACGTAACTACGATGATGTTTATCATGGTGTAACATCATAATTTCTCGTGAAATGTACGGTTCTAACGCACTATATGGATAAGGTAATGGTGGGAGTGTATGCCCCCCAATCGGAACAGCTCGTTCGCTATCCCCTCTTTCACATAGTTCATATTCCTCTCCTTCTTGCACAAATACCTCCTGTAAATGGTGTTGAATATGTTCTACATCATCACTTATTTCATACATAAACTCGGCATCTGTGTCGTATTCATGCTCTTTCATACGATCTAATAGCGTTTGAATTTTATAAGCAAGCATATGGACATCATACACTTCCATTGCACGGCTATCTAATACTTGAAGAACACTTTCACACCAACTTTCTACTTCATGAAAGTAATCTGTAAATACACCTTGCTGACTCATGTCACACCTCCTTGATGCTATCCACTTTAACTATATTCAATTAAAATCCCTTATATAACTGGACAAAAGGAAAAGAAGCTAAGTGTCCTTAGCTTCTTTTCCTTAATCAATATTTGTGCAACATTTTTGTTTGATAATCTGTCTCATAATATTCTAGTTCTTCACGCATCAATTGAAATTCCCCTTCTAAATCCTTCATCATTCGTTCTATAGATCCAGGTGGTGTTTGCTGAAAAACAATAGAATTTTTCCCTGTATAAGCGGAACGACTATTTTCATACCAATGATCATTCTTTGGTGAAAAAAACTCTGCAATTACTTGATGATAAATCTTATATAAAACTTTTTCAGCTGCTGTCTTTCGAAATGGCTGGCTATTCAGCAAAACAAAACATGCATCAAGTCCTTCTTCACAAAAAACAAGAAGCCTCCTTATTGACCCTAATATCCCTTTATAATATTGCTCGTTTCCTGTTGGTGTTTCCTCCAATAAAGAAGGTAATGTATGATAATTTACATAATTAGTTATTAAGGAAATGACATCTTCTAAAAATATAGAAACTTGTTCTGTTTGATTTTCAACCATCAAATTAGACATGGCTTCTCTCTCCTTTGCCGTTTTACGCTATTTCCACTCTTTTATTTTTATGTAATTCAGCTAATATTTCTTGTACTTTCACCACTGTTCCTTCGTCAAAGTATCGTTGAAAGTCTGTTACTTCATTGAGATACAAGCGCTTCTGCGCGCGTAACTCTTTATTGTTCACTAAACAAGCGATTGCTACAATATCTCGTAAATATACGTCTTGTTCTTCTACTTTATAAACTGGATTTCCTTCAAAAGGGGTAATTTCTTGTAAAATTTCTTCAAAATATCGAACATATAAGACAGAAAAGGTTTTCTCTTGATTATTTAATACATATGTCACTTCAGATCTATTAAAAAAATCTTCTGATGTATTCGGTTTTGCTTTTTCTAACTCATATCCTGCATAACCTATTATAACCATCTACTTCCCCTCTCTTCCTTCTTTCACCTTATTTTAACCCAATTTTCCGATAAACGAAATATTCTTTTAAATATAACCTATATAAAAAATAGCTTCCCTATACAGGAATTTACCTTTTTATTTTTCTTGAAGTTTGTCATAATAATATTATTGTCTCAGTTTTCTTACACAAGGAGAGTTGTATTTATGTCGTTTTCATGGAAACGTTTCTTACAGATTGGGAAAATCATCTTCCCATTTGTTGTCTTAACAATTGTATTCTTTCAGGCTAAAAAAGAATTAGCAGGTATTTCTTTTTTAGAAGCGATCCAAACCATTAAAAACATTCCAACTGGAGGAGTCTTTTTAGCAATTACACTCGGTGCATTTGCCGTATCAACAATGTTCTTTTATGACTTTGTTATGCTTCGTTACTTAAAAGCAGATATACCTGTACAAAAGATTTTCCGCATTTCATGGATTGCTAACACTTTAAATGGATTTATCGGTTTTGGTGGTCTTGTTGGAGCTGGTGTACGTACAATGCTCTATCGTCCGCATATAAAAGATAATGGAAAACTTATTAAAAGCATTGCCTGGATGACAACTGCATTTATTAACGGATTAGCTATTCTTTCATTCCTCGGTCTCATCGGAATATTAGATACAAGATTTATTCTGCACGAAAAACCGTGGTTATGGCCTGTTCTTATCTTCTTTGCTCTTTTCGTTCCTATATATATTGGGTTTTCTAAAATTAAAAATAGAAAAACAAAACAAACTGAAGGACAAGAGAATGATGAAGAAGAAGAGAAAAATCCAACTGTTTTATATTCATTAGTTTCATTAGTCGAGTGGGTCTCTGCCGGCATTGTTATGTATGTCATATTAATATTGTTTGGAATTGATATCGACTTTCAAAAGTTTTTAGGTGTCTATGTAATTGCGGCTTTAGCCGGTGTCGTAAGTCTTGTGCCCGGTGGCCTTGGATCGTTCGATCTTGTTTTCTTAACTGGACTAGGACAATATGGCGTTGATACAGGGGTACTACTACCTGCTATGTTATTATATCGCCTTGTCTATTACATATTACCATTCTGCCTTGGTCTCATTTTTGCAGCCTTTGAAATGACAGGAGCGGCCATTAAAAAAATTGAAGATAAACCATTTATTGCACCTGCTTTAGAAACAACTGGTGTGATTTGGACTTTACAACGTGATTTTTTAGGGAAATTAGGTTCATGGGCATCCGCTGCTTTAACAGTATTTGCAGGCTTAATGGTTATTTTGTCAACCATTCTACCAACAAGTATCAATCGAGCTCACGCCTTACATATTTTAGCTCCAAAGCATCTAATTCAATTTTCTTTTAGCTTATCATTAACATTTGGGATTCTCCTCCTTATTCTTTCACGAGGAATATATTATGGAACAAAGCGTTCTTACTATATGACGATTGTTTCTTTAATTGGAGCGGCAATCTTTAATACCTTAAAAGGAATTGATATTGAAGAAACCTTTATTTTATTAATCGTACTTGCTGTATTATATATGCTTCGTAAAAGATTTGTACGAGAAAAAATGGAAGTCTCTCTTTCTGATGTCGTAAAAGTTCTTCTATTCTTATTGCTAACGTTATATTTATATAAAAACTTAGGTATTTTATTTGCAGGTGCAAAAGAAGCTTTCAAACCTGATTTTGTCGTTCGGAATATTACACAAGTTAAACGAAGTGCATTAGCAGCCGCCTTTTTCGTTCCTACTTTTTTACTTATCGGTTCACTAATTGCCAATCGTTACCGTAGTGAATTTCCCGGGCAACCAGCCAATGATAAAAGGTTAGAAAACTTCTTAGAGGAACATGGCGGGAATGTACTTAGTCATTTAGGTTTTTTAGGAGATAAACAGTTCTTCTTTAGTAGTGATGGAAAAGCACTTCTTCTCTTTTCAATTACTGGAAAACGTCTTGTTGTACTTGGTGATCCAATTGGTGATCCATCCTCCTACCGTACTGTGTTGCAAGAATTTTTAGCTGAAGCTGATCGATTTGGGTATATTTGCGTATTTTATCAAATTGAAAGTAAATGGATGAGCTTATACCACGATTTCGGCTATAACTTCTTTAAACTTGGCGAAGAGGCTGTCGTTGATTTAAATACGTTTACAATAACAGGGAAAAAACGTGCTGGTATGCGAGCTACTTTCAACCGTTTTGAACGAGAAGGTTATACATTCTCTATTCATGAGTCACCATTCTCAGACGAATTATACGAGGAATTAAAGAAAGTGTCTGATGCTTGGCTTGGCGGAAAAAAAGAAAAAGGATTTTCACTTGGGTACTTCGATCGTGAGTATATTAGCCGTGCCCCTATCGCTACTTTATCTGATGCAGAAGGAAAAATAATTGCCTTTACAACCTTTATGCCAGTATATCAAAGTGGCATATTATCCGTTGATTTAATGCGTTATTATCCAGACGCTCCTAGCGGCATCATGGATGCAATTTTTATCCACTTATTCCACTGGGCAAAAGAAAATGAATACCATTCCTTTAATATTGGTATGGCACCACTCTCAAATGTCGGTTTATCAACGCAATCGTTCTGGTCTGAACGAGTTGCCGCTGCAATATTTAATAACGTTCGTTACACATATAGCTTCAGCGGTTTACGACATTTCAAAGAAAAATACAAACCTGCATGGAGTGGAAAATATTTAGCATTTCGAAAGAATCATTCTTTACCAATTACAATGCTCGCTGTAACAAAATTAATAGGAAAACGAAAAAACAGCTAAGTACTTAGCTGTTTTTTCGTTTTTGCACTTGTATACTAAACTCTTTTGTATACTTCTTACCATTTATATAGAAATCTCCCCATATTTTATATGTTCCTTCTTCAGGAAATGTAATTCTATATTGTAATTGTTCATCCATATCAACAGGAATCGCGTATAAAAAATGCTCCCTCGTCTCATCAACTATATAAAGAGCGTTGACTTCTCCTCTTCCTGAATTTAATTTCAACTTTTCTCCCTTTTTCGCTTGAAACTGAAATGTTAATGTCGTTGCCTCATTCGGATGTAATGCACCAAATAAAAGAGACACTTGATGCTCTCCTATATTTTTTGTAAGTACAGTATCGACAGGTAGTTTCTTTTTATTCTTGTCCTTGTTTTTCTCCTTTTTTTCTTCACCAAAATCTTTCTTAGAAAATGATTCCACGGACTTGTTTTCATCTTCATACAAAAATATCGTGTACTCTTCACCTTTTGCTATATCTGAAGATAGCTTATACGATCCATTTCCAGCAAATATAGGCTTCGTTTGTTGTATGTTTTTCAAATTCCCATCCACTATCACCGCTCGAATTTGATCGTTCACACCACGAACTTCATTATTCATTTTATTTAGCAATTGAAACGAAATATCTGCTTTTTCATTTCCCTTTTTATTTTTCACATCCCATTTCACTTCTTGAACATCTCCGGTCGTTTCTACAGTTTCTTGATATTTTTTTATGTAAAATCCTCCTGCCACAATAAGTACTAGTGCAATAAGCCCAATGACAAGATTTTTCAAAATATCACCTACCATTTTTATTGTCTCTATCCATGCAAAACTTCTTATATATATATTCTAGGTGATGATTCATGAAATCCTCCTATTTTGTACACATTACAAATATTAAAAAGGTTTTGATTGACAGGATTCGTAGTGTATAATGCAAATGATATTGATTTCTATCAATACATAATAAGGAGGACTTTTCATGAGTGTACATATCGAAGCAAAACAAGGCGAAATCGCTGAATCTATTCTATTACCTGGTGATCCATTACGTGCAAAATATATTGCTGAAACATTTTTAGAGGACGTTACTTGCTATAACAACGTACGTGGCATGTTAGGTTTCACTGGAACTTATAAAGGAAAGCGTGTATCTGTTCAAGGTACAGGTATGGGTGTTCCTTCTATTTCTATTTATGTAAACGAATTAATTCAAAGCTACGGCGTGAAAAATTTAATTCGTGTTGGAACATGTGGTGCAATTCAAAAAGATGTTAAGGTACGTGACGTTATTATTGCGATGACGGCTTGTACAGATTCTAATATGAACCGCTTAACATTCCCAGGTTTTGATTTTGCTCCTGCTGCAAACTTTGATCTTTTAAAGAAAGCTTACGATGCTGGAACAGAAAAAGGATTACACGTTCGTGTTGGTAACGTATTAACAGCAGATGTATTTTATCGTGAGAGCATGGACATGGTTAAAAAACTTGGAGATTACGGTGTATTAGCAGTAGAGATGGAGACGACTGCTCTTTACACATTAGCAGCTAAATATGGTGTAAATGCATTATCCGTATTAACAGTAAGCGACCACATCTTCACTGGTGAAGAAACAACATCTGAAGAGCGTCAAACTACATTTAACGAAATGATTGAAATCGCTTTAGATGCAGCAATTCAGCAATAGTACACTAAAGAACTCGTCATACGTCTGGCGAGTTCTTTTTTATGCTACAATACTTCGACAGTCACTGCACCTTCTCTTTATGTGACTTTCTATAAAAAACTACTTTAGAGAGAGACAGATTTCTCCCCTCTATTTTTTTGATAACCTTTGTTATAATTAAGAAATCATTTATATTACAGTATTTTTCATACGAGGTGAAACAGTGAAGAACAGAAGCATCGTCTTTAAACTATTTTTATTAACATCAACTTTATTTACAATTATATTTCTCCTTTTTTTCCTTGGACAATCTCTATTTTTAGAGAAGTTTTATATTAATAAGAAAGTAAAAACCGTTCAAACGGCTTTTGAAAAATTCGTAGATAATTACGAAAAAAGCGCTCAAGACTTTGAGGACACTAGAAAATTAAAACAAGAATTTCATGATAAAACAAATGCCGAAATCCAATTTTTAGATTCTAACGGAATTATTAAAAGTGAAAACAGTTTTTACATTGATGTGATTAACCCTAACAATAATAAAACCTATTCCATCCCCCTTAACAATCTTTTAACACCAGAAGAATATAATAAATTCGCAAACTTAGGATTAAAAAAAGATGGAATAATTTATGTAGACGGACTACTCCAACCGAATAATATGATAACACCTCTAGAATTAATAACTAATAATACTAGATGGGAAAATGAACAATTCAATTCAGATTTTCAATCTATTAGTGGTAATCCATCTAAAAATAAACTTAAAAATCGATATAATGATACTGGTTCTCCAATCGATTTTACTGGGGTAATATCTAAATTACAGCTTCCTTCCAAAACTGAGGTTCGTCTTGCAAAGGATTTTGAAACATTACAAGCTGTTCAATATTTTGCAAGAACTATTAGGCAAGGTGCTTCTAATTCAAATCAATTAAACACGTATATTTTAGATAGTGGGGAAAATATAAAAAACAGTGTCTTTGTAAAGCCTATTATGGAAAACGGAGAAATTAAGGAGTACGCTTTTGCGATAGCATCTTTACAACCCGTTAATGAAGCGATGCTCGTTTTAAAAGATTATTATGTCTATGCCTTAATTATCGTGTTTCTCGTTATTATTTTGTTATCCTTCTACTACTCAAAAATCATTGTTAAACCATTAATTAAGATAAATCGCGTTACAAAAAAAATGGCCAACTTTGATTTTAGCGAGAAGTTACCTGTTACAGCAGACGATGAAATTGGTGGGTTATCAGGTAGTATTAATACACTCTCTGTAAATTTAAAGGATCGAATCGACCGATTAAATGTTGCCAATACAAAATTACAACAAGATATTGAACGCGAACGTCAATTAGAAAAAACGAGAAAAGAATTCATTTCTGGTGTATCTCATGAATTAAAAACACCACTTAGTGTTATTCGTAGCTTCGCTGAAGGTATTCAAGATGGCGTAAGTAAAGATACGACATATTATACAAATGTTATTTTGGAAGAAACAGATAATATGAACAGGCTTATTGTTGAAATGTTAGAATTAGCAAAACTTGAATCTGGTACGTACAAACTAGAAATGTCGACATTCTCAATCGGTGAATTAATTCAACAAATCTATACAAAATTATTATTTAGCATGGAGGAAAAACATTTACAAGTGGACATACATGCTGACTCTTCTCTATTTGTTAAAGCAAATCGTAGCCGTATTGAGCAAGTAGTTGTAAACTTACTTAGCAATGCAATTCGATACACTCCAGATGGAGAAAGAATACACGTCTCTGTTGTAGAAACGGAAGATAATGTGAAAATTGAAATCGAAAACACAGGTAATCCTATTCCAGAAGAAAGCCTTGAAAAGATTTGGGATCGCTTCTACCGTTTAGACGCTTCTCGTAGCCGTCATACTGGAGGTACTGGTCTTGGGTTATCTATTGTGAAAAACATTTTAGATCTCCATCACGCCGAATACGGTGTGTATAATACTACTAATAGCGTTGTATTTTATTTTAATTTACAAAAAGTAAAAGAAGTCAAATAATTTGTCTTAATTTCACTAGGAGTTCACATGAAATTCACACTCTCCCTTTATAGTTAGAAACAAGTTAATCCTTTCCTTTACACACATAAAAGAGGAGAGTGCGTGAAATGAAACAAGCAGGACAACCTATTCAAAACGAAAAACAATTAGAAACTATCAAAAATATACTTTTACAATCTTCGAAACGTGATGGCTTATTATTCGTATTAGCTGTAAATTCTGGCTTAAAAGTAAGTGAAATTTTACAATTAAGAGTCAGTGATGTAATCGATGAAAATGAAAATGTTCGCCATTCCATTTTATTTTACAATGAAAAAGTAAAAAAACATAAATGGTTTGCTGTAAATGAAGACTTACAGCACGCAATC
Source organism: Bacillus sp. NH11B (assembly GCF_001884205.1). Classification (NCBI taxonomy): domain Bacteria; kingdom Bacillati; phylum Bacillota; class Bacilli; order Caryophanales; family Bacillaceae; genus Bacillus; species Bacillus sp. NH11B. The sequence continues at coordinate 42,023 of NZ_MAOG01000017.1, forward strand.
GAAGACTACATGAAAGAACGTAAAACTTGGAAACGCAATGAACCATTATTAAAGTCTCAAAAAGGGACAAAGTCTATTACGAGACAACATGCATGGTACATTTTAAACAAAGCTGCAAAAGAAGTTGGATTAGAAGGGATTAGCTCACATACACTTCGAAAAACTTGGGGCTATTGTGCATACAAATCAGGTGTTGATATCGCATTTTTACAACACTTCTTTGACCACAGTACTCCATCAAAAACTTTAAAGTATATCGGTATTGCTTAATAACTCTTATACATAAAAAAGGTTACCATTTATAAATCTGGTAACCTTTTTTATATTTCATATTCTCTTTCCTTGTCTCTCCTATACTGTAGTGGTACTCTAATAGTAAGGGGGAGAAATTATGAACACATTAACAATTGAATTACCGAAAGAAACGGCTGAAAAACTTGATTTATTAAAGAAATCTTATGAAAAGAAAACAGGTGCTACCATTTCTGAAAGCACTCTTGTTCAAACGCTTATCTCAAAGGAATTTATCCAAGCGATAACTCCTTTTGATTTACAACAATTCGTCAATGGAAAAGAACAGCAGTAATCGCTGTTCTTTTTTTTATTTATTTTCAAAATATCAAAAGTTTTTTATTTATTTTTCGAAAAACTATTGACTATGATAATGATAACCATTATCATTTATTATGAAGCCAACAATTGATGAATCAACCAAACGCTCAGTAACATTGTTACCCCTCTTTTTCATATAGAAAAGCACTGTACATTCCCCCTGTTTGTGCAGTGCTTTTCTTGTTTGTATTTATTCAAATAAATTTAATTGCTCCGGTTTCGGTTCACCATATGTAATATTCAACATTTCCATCAATTGTTTTGCATTATCCGCGGCATCTCCACCTGAATTATTATTAAACAAAACAAATATATCCTTCGTCTTCTTTTTCAATCGCTCTAATCGTTCTACCCATTCCGCCAACTCTTTACTATTATAACGATATAAACAGCGAACCGCTCTCCAATTTTCTCCTTTATCCAGCCAACCATGGACATTTCGGCCATGAAAACGTATTAACGCCATGTCCGAGTTTGTTGCCTCTAATACAAGCGGTACTGATCCTATTCCTGCCTGAGGCTCATCACAAATTGTATGAATCCATTTTTCTTTTTCTAAAAACTGTAACGTCTTATCTCTCATTTCTGGATAAAACCATGTTTGATTTCGAAATTCTATTGCGCATGGTAAATCTTCCATTTTTTCTTTCGTGTATCGAAGTAAATCTACATTTTTCACTTTACAATCAAACCATGGTGGATATTGAAATAAAATCATTTTTAATTTATTCGCTTCTATTAAAGGAAGAATGGATTGTTTATACACATCAAACATCTCATCGAACGTAGAAAAAGGGATTTCCCCTTTCATATGTCCTGTCATTCCTTGATAGGCTTTTACTATAAAAGAAAAATCTTTCGGCGTTTCCATCGCCCATTTTGTATAATTCCGCGCAGGTTGTATCGCATAAAATGAACTATCTACTTCCACAATGGGAAAATGTTCACTATAAGTTCGCAATTTATTTCTATTTTCATAGGGATTTACATATAAAGAATCATGATCTCCCCATCCCGTTACTCCAATAAAAAGCAAACGAATTCCTCCCTTCTCAACTTCAGCCTACACTCATTCTATATTACTTCACAAAAATACCATCCGACCAATTTCACAAAGTAGCTCTTTCTTTAAGAGTATCTATATAAAAATATGATATACTAGATGGAAGAATTTTTAAATTGAGGGGTTATTTATTTATGCTTCAAGACGATATTATTTTATCTCATGAAAATCGAATAAAAGAGTTAGAAAATAAAGTGCGGTTATATGAAGAGCTTGTAAATCAATTACCACATCATTTCACATATAAAAATCCACATATTAGTTTGCAAATAAAAAAAACGAGAACATCTCATTCTATTCAACCCATACAACAAAAAGATAAAGAGCCTACCTTTCAGCTTACTTGCGATTCACTATTTTTATTTGAACAACTCGAAAAATATTTTGTTCATATTTTCGATGCATTTTCGCATCACGTCACTTTTATTGATAATAAAGGTAACATTACATTATGTAATCAAGCTGCTGCAGATGATTTTGGTGTCATACGAAATTCTATAATTGGGAAACCAATTCAACAGTTATTAAACTTACCTGAAGAACAAATTAAAGCTATTGAAACGTTAAAAACGGGAACCGAAATATATAATGAAGAAGTATTGGACAAAAACTACGGCATCGTAAACAACCGCATTATTCGTGATTATAATGGAGAGATTTTCCGAGTTATTAGTGTATTTCATTATTTAAATACAGAACGTGATGCCGAAAAGTTTTCTCTAGCTGGTCGAATTGCTGCTGGGATTGCACATGAAGTACGAAATCCTCTTACAACGGTACGTGGATACTTGCAATTTCTACAAGATAGCGTTTCTCCATCCAATAAAGAATTGTTTAAAAGTCTACTCATTCCTGAACTAGATCGTGCAAATAGTATTATCACAAAATTTTTAGCCATTTCAAAAACGCGTGAATTTACTAGAGAACCTTTTCCGATCAATACGTTTTTACGCGAATATATTCAACAACTACTTGCTAGTGAAGTTTTTTTGCACAACATTTCTATTGACTATGATTTTTCTACTGAATTAGATGGTGTACTCGTCAATATTGATCGCCATGAACTCGTGCAAGTTTTTTTAAATTTATTTCAAAATGCTATCGATGCTCGAGGCGAAAGACCTCTTTCCATTCAAATCTCTAGTTATCGCCTAGATAACTTTGTTCGGATTACTTTCACAGATAACGGAACTGGGGTTCCTCCAGCTATTCAAGAATATATCTTTGATCCATTCTTCTCAACAAAAGATTCAGGAACAGGACTGGGCTTGTCAGTAACGAAGAAAATTATTCAAAATCATAACGGTACATTAAAAATGTCTAGTAATCAAAACGGTACAACTTTCACTATTTCTATTCCAATTTTACCTAAAGCGAACTATGAACGAATTAATCATTAAAAAGGTTGTGCTGTTCCACGAACTGCACGCAAATTGTTAGATATAATTTAACAATTTGCGTGCAGTTTTTTTATTCTAGCCTATTCTTTTTTAACTCATATAAATCTTTCTCTATCTCTTCATTGTTCTTTGTTTTCACAATTTAGGTAAACTTCTTATTTTTTTTGAAATAGTAGTTTGTCCCTCACGAATTCAGTTTAGTTTTCATTTTATTATATAGTAACGACTATTTATTCTATAAAAGAAAGGGAAAGTATTTTATGGTAATGATTGTTGCGAAGTAAGAGCTTGCAGTTATATTAACATCTCTAAGGCAGAACTAAAAGAGTATGCTAGACTTCTTCAAGCTCTTGGTCATAGTATTCAAGCTGTATTTCAAAACCCTTCTCAAGAAAACATCGATAAACTAATTGCTCTCCTGAATAATCTTCAAAAATTCCTCAGTTGCTTAGATTTATCACCTGCACAAGAAAAAATTGGTAGTTCTATTATTGCTAACTTATTAACTATCCTAAAGTCCTCACCTTTCTCATGCGGAGCATTGTACGTTGAGCTACAAAGTTTGCTTAATTATTTATTGTATATTACTAAGTTATTCAAAATCGATTGCTGTACTATCGATAAACTAGTTAAGCTTATTACAGAAATTCAAGCTATCCTAGTTCAATATGGATCAGGTTGCCTTGGTGGAGGAACAATAGGACCTACTGGACCTCAAGGACCTGCTGGTGCTACTGGCGCTCAAGGTGCTCAAGGACCTGCTGGTGCTACCGGTGCTACTGGACCGGCGGGCACACCAATCCCTGTAACTATAGCAGCAATAGGAAACTCCAATGCACAAACTATATCTCCTGGAACAAACATCCAATTCAATCAAGTTTTTGAAATAAATAATATAATTTTTAACGACACTTCAGATACTTTAACTATTCTAGAAACAGGAGTATACGATATTAGTTTCTCAGCATCTACAACCTTCCCGGGTTCTTCACCATTCGGGTTCGGTATTTCATTCAACGGTCAACCACCTACTCGCAATTTTTCAACTAACGTTATCGGTAGTGCTGTTTCTTTCTCTACAATCGTTACTTTACAAGCTGGTACAACAATCGCTGTACAACCTACAGCTAATACTATTTCTATTCCTAACACTGGTGACACAACAGCTACACTATCAGTCTTCCGAATTTACTAACTTTTAGTTTTTATCTTATTTTTGAAAGACCAAGAATATTTGGTTTATAGTAATTTGTATTATTTTGATTGTATGTTAAATCTCTCTTTTAATAAAAAGGAGTACTTATTTTGGAGGATAAGTACTCCTTCTTTACGTTTCTTTACTTCAAATTTACTTTAGCTTAATTCTCTTTTTGTATGATAAATAGTGAAGACAAAGACATGAAAGAGGGATGATAATGAGAATTATATCACTGACACGTTTTTGGTTTGTTCTTATGGTATGCATAATTTTATGTATAGGATTTCTTTTAACTCTAAAATATTCAAACATTTCAAAAGCAGAAAGAAAAACAGTTCCATACGAACTTCTGTATACAAAACAAAACGACATCCCGTATTCCTCTTCCACACAAAATGAAAAAAAGGTTATAACAGGAATGCTTATTACAGAAGCTTCTAGTTACGAAGCGCTACTTCAAATTGCTGAAACGATTAAAGATCAGTATACAAATAAAGAAATTGATGAAATCACACTTTCTATTCACAATAAAAATAATGGTAATTATGAAGAAGAATTACCTTACGAACCTATTAGTAAAGGTACCGTAATCGTCACATACGATTCTCAATCCTTTGGCAGTACGAATATTATACTTAACGAGTAATATCATTTATCCCAATTGATATGTACTAATAACTAGTAAAGGTATGCAAAGATTTCCACCGATTAAAGTTTCACTTTATTTTCCATACGAAAAAGAGGCGAATTTCGTTATTCGCCTCTTTCTTTTACCAAAATGATGGAATCCACTCTTTCACTTTGTCAAACCACTCTTGTTGCTCTTTTTTTCTTTGTTGTTCCTCTTCTTTTCGTTTTTCCTCTTCTTCTTTCCTTCGTTTTTCTTCCTCAATCATTTTTAATTGCTTTGTATAATCCGCCTCAGGTATTAGTGATAACTGAAATGCCTTTTGAGCTGGATTTCCATTCGCTTTCTTCATAATGTCCCGGAACATTGTCGTTGTAATTTGGCTGCCTCCTGGCACATAATGCTCACTATCTGTTTTATCATACCCTACCCAAATCGCACCTACTAAATCCGGTGTGTATCCAACAAACCACGAATCCTTCGCACCAGTGCTTGGTCCATTTACAAGCTGGGTAGTCCCCGTTTTGCCTGCGGTATCGATATTATTAACTTTCGCTTTTTCACCCGTTCCCCTTTCAATAACACCTTTTAATAAGTATGTCATCTTTTGGGCAACTTTCTCGTTCGTCACACGAGTTTCTTTCTTATACCATTTTCCAATCGTTTCCCCTTCAGCATTTTGGATTTCTCTAATAGCATGAGCTTCTACTTGGACACCATCATTTGCCAATGTGCTATACGCTTGAGCCATTACAAATGGAGAAGTCCCTACATGCATACCTCCTAAAGCAATCGGATACGTACGATCTTCAGGCTCTAATGGAATACCAAACCGCTCTAAAGATTTCAATCCTTTATCTAATCCAATTTGCTCTAATAGCCAAACTGCTGAAACATTATATGACTTTGCCACTGCTTCATACATTGTCACATTGCCATGGAACGTATGATCACTATTTTGTGGTGCATATTCTTTAATATTAAATGGTTCATCTTTTAAAACATCGTATACTTCATATCCTTGCTCTAACGCTGGTACATACACTGCAAGAGGCTTTAACGTTGAACCGGGCTGCCTTTTTAATTGTGTCGCATGATTAAACTGTAAAAATTGATATGGACCTCTACCTCCAACTAAAGCTGGAACACCGCCAGTTTTGGGATTCATAAGGACCACTCCAGTTTGCATAAGCTGATCTGAACCACTATCTTTAAAATAACTATCATTATTCACAACATCTTCAACCGCTTGTTGTTTTTTCGGGTCAAGTTCCGTATAAATACGATAACCACCTGCTAAAATTTCATTTTGTGTTAATTCATACTTGTCCATCGCTTCTCTAACAATATAATCTACGTATTGAGAGTATTTTCCCTTATATTTATCGTCAACACCACGTCGTAATACAAGACCTGATTCTTTCTCCTGATTATATTGTTCTTCAGAAATATATCCTTGTTCCTTCATTAAACTTAATACGACATTACGTCTTTCAATGGATTTATTAAAGTTTTTATACGGCGAATACGCAGATGGCGCTTTAATTAATCCTGCAATCGTTGCAGCTTCTGAAATTGTTAAGTCTTTTACATCTTTATCAAAATAAGATTTGGCTGCTCTTTTTATCCCCCAAGCACCTTCACCAAAATAAATTTGATTCATATACATTTCTATAATTTCATCTTTTGAATAAGTACGCTCTATTTTTTTTGTTAAAAAATATTCCTTTATTTTACGTGAGTATGTGCGATCTTGTGTTAAAAATACATTTTTTGCAAGTTGTTGTGTAATTGTACTACCACCAGCCACAACTTCACCAGCTGTAATGTTCTTAAATACAGCGCTTATGATTCCACTATAGTAAATGCCATGATGACTAAAAAATTCCTTATCTTCTACTGCAACAATTGCCTGAACCATAATATCAGGAATATCTTTCCTTTTGACCCCTTCTGTTTTAGAAGAAGCTAATTTAGTCGCAACTTCATTATTTGCATCATAAATTAAAGTCGGTTGTGGTACAGCTTGTTTTAATTCAGATATATCTTGAATGGAAATTATTATATTTACAGCAATAAATAGAGTAACGAGCAAACTTCCCAATACAATTAATGAATTGCGTAGTTTTTTCCTCTGATTGAACCACTCAAGCGTTTTTTTTAAGTGAGTGTTCTTCAATTTCATTCGTTCACTTCCTTCGTTTGTTTACACGCTTCTTTTTAAAAGGAAGAATATACCTCCTTTTAAATTTATTATAATAACGTAGTCTTTCCTATAGTGTAAAGCTTTTCTTTCACATTCATACTTTTTACAAGAAAAGGACATTCTACAAGTAAGATATTCACCATTAGTATTGATATTATTAATGCAACAATGTGAGTTATGTTAAGTTTTTGTAAACTTTTCGATAAAATGTTTTAAAAAACGACAGTTTTTTGTTAGAATTGACTAGCCAATATATTTTACATATATTACTTTTGTGGGGGTAACTAATAATGGTCTTTAAATCAAAAAAAGATAAATTTTCTGAAATGCTAATGAATGTTTCCGAAAATTTAAAAGAAGGCGCGCAGTTTTTCGTGGAGTATAAAATTAAAAATGCTAGCGATTTAAAAGAGTTTTCTATGCGCATGAAAGAATATGAGTCAAAAGGTGACTCATTTATTCACGAAATCATTATGGAGCTAAACAAAGCGTTTATTACTCCTATTGAACGTGAAGACATCCTACAGCTTGCAATGAGTATGGATGATGTATTAGACGGATTAGATCATAGTGCTGGTCTATTCGAAATGTATTCTATTACAGAAGCTGATGAATACATGATTAAATTCGTAGAAGCAATTAATCAATGTGCGATTGAAATTGCAAACTCTGTTGAATTACTGTCTAAAAAGAAATTAGTCGATATTCGTACAAATGCGATTAAGATTAAGGATTACGAATCACAATGTGATGATATTCGCCGTCATGCGATTAAGCACTTATTCTCTCGCGAGAAAGATCCGATTAAAATTATTCAATTTAAAGAGATTTACGAAGAGCTTGAAGAAGTAGCTGATAGCTGTCAAAGCGTTGCAAACGTATTAGAAACAATCATTATGAAGAACGCGTAAGGAGTTTGATCATGGATACACTCTTGATACTGACCGTTTTAGTAGTCATTTGCGCTTTAGCTTTTGACTTTATCAATGGATTTCACGATACAGCAAACGCTATTGCAACGGCTGTTTCAACGAAAGCTCTAAAGCCTAGACATGCAATTATTATGGCAGCTCTTATGAACTTTTTAGGTGCGATGACATTTACAGGTGTAGCAAAAACTATTACAAAAGATATAGTTGACCCATTTGCTTTACCTAATGGTTCTCTTGTAATTTTAGCTGCTTTGCTTGCGGCAATAGCTTGGAATTTAATCACTTGGTACTATGGTATTCCAAGTAGTTCTTCGCATGCAATCATTGGCGCAATCGCTGGTGCAGCAATTGCTGCTGCTGGTGTTAACGCATTAAACTATAAAGGGTTTATAAAAATTCTTGAAGCTTTAATCATTTCACCGATTATCGCTTTTGTTATTGGTTATATCGTATATAGTATTTTTAAAGTCGTCTTTAAAAACTTTAACTTAACGAAAACGAACAAAAACTTCCGTATATTCCAGATCTTCACTGCAGCATTACAAGCTTTTACACACGGTACGAATGATGCACAAAAAGCAATGGGAATCATTACGATGGCTCTTATGGCCAATAACTATCATACTTCTGACGACATCCCTTTCTGGGTACAATTAGCTTGTGCAACTGCAATGGGGCTTGGTACTTCTGTCGGTGGGTGGAAAATTATTAAAACTGTCGGTGGACAAATTATGAAAATTCGTCCTGTAAATGGTGTAGCTGCCGATTTATCATCATCACTTGTTATTTTCGGTGCAACATTCATTCACTTACCGGTTAGTACAACGCACGTTATCTCTTCTTCTATTTTAGGAGTTGGTGCTTCACATCGTGTGAAAGGTGTAAAATGGGGAACTGCAAAACGCATGTTAATTACATGGGTAATTACACTTCCTATTTCAGCTTCTTTAGCTGCGTTATTTTACTACTTATTACACTTAATCTTTTAATCAAAAGTCGTCTTCCTTATTTTTCTAGGAAGACGACTTTTTTGTGAACAAGTCTATTTCTTATTAAAAAGCGTGTATAATGATTGTTGGATAAGTTATATAGAGGAGTTGGCAATTTTGGAATACATCATGTTACTTTTCATCGGATTAATCGCCGGGACAGTCGGGAGCCTAGTAGGGCTTGGGGGCGGAATTATTATCGTTCCGTTATTAATTGGATTACACAGTTTATCACCACAACTCGCAGTAGGAACTTCTATGGTAACAGTCGTTTTTACAGGGCTGTCTTCTACCCTTACATACATGAAACATAAACGGGTAGATTATAAAAGTGGACTTATTTTATTTATCGGGAGTGGCCCTGGTGGTATTATCGGGTCATGGGCAAACAAATTTTTAAACCAAGATACATTTTCTTTATACTTTGGGATTTTTCTTATATTCGTCTCCATTCTTCTTATGTTACGGGACAAATTGAAACCTCTTTCCCTATCAAATATGACTGTAATTAAACGATCTTTTACAGATAAAGAAGGAAATACTGTAGACTATCAATTCCCACCATTTCTCGCTATCTTTATTGCCTTTATAGTTGGATTTATATCCGGATTATTCGGAATCGGTGGTGGCGCCTTACTTGTGCCAGCGATGATGCTCCTTTTTGCGTTCCCAGCACACATTGCTGTAGCAACTTCGATGTTTATCGTATTTTTATCAGCAATTGTAAGTTCTGCAACTCACATCTCCCTTGGAAATGTTAGCTGGATCTATGCATTAATTTTGATTCCTGGTGCATGGATTGGTGGAAAAATCGGGGCTTATATTAACACAAAATTAAGTGGTAATGCCGTAATTAATTTATTACGTATCACATTAATTATTCTTGGAACTAGATTAATCATTACTTCATTTTTATAACGCGTTCTTTCTAGAATGCGTTTTTTCTTATACACATGAATATAAAAAGGCTCCTAGGAGAACAAATAAAACTAAACAAACACTTAATAGCATAAAATTTGAAATATGTACTTTCTTCAAGTTGATCACTCCTATAGCTACGACTGTTATCTTTATGATAGCGAAAAAACAGGTCGCATGCAGTTACAAAGTGCTAACAATGCAAAATCATTTATTACAAATTTTATCCTTATATTTCATTTCTTTGTATAATCTATCGATTCAATAAAAAAAGATGTCATATTGACATCTTTTTAGTGAAGAAGTGACCATCCCATAAAGTCTTCATGTACTTGGCACGCCCTCTTATCATTTCGATCATATAATTCAGCATAACTATCTGTTTCTTCATCATAAGCCATCGTATAAATAATTTGGCCGTCTATTTCAACGGATAAAACGACTCCACCTTTCATCTCTTCTACATGAATGGTAGCATTCGCCGGAATTCTCATATCCGTCATCTTCATCGCATCTAACAATATACTAAACCCCCTACAGCGTATTCATTGCTAGTACTATTACACACTAAATAGTATACTACTGTAATAGCATACATTTCGTCAATGAAATTGCTGTTTAAAAAGCATATTGTCTTGATACATATACGCTAAAATATAAGAAATAGAAATGTTTTAATGGGGGGCTAACATTGATTCTACATAAGGGAGATGTATTATTCCGTCAAGGTGAGGACGGTCCATTATATTTTATAAAAACAGGTTTATTAAAAGTTATTCGGTTAGAAGCAGACGGAACACCATTTTTATTTAATATTATCGTTCCTGGTGAAACGATACCTCACCATTCTTTAATTTCACCGAAGGAATATCACGGTACAGCTATCGCTTTAATGAAAACAGAAGTTGAGCCTATAATTAGCAATGAATGGTACGGTCAACTTCAGGAAAATCCTGCATCGTATGAAAATATCGCTACGCAATTACAATCGAAATTAAGAATGATGCAACAGCGTATCGATCAATTGACAACTGTCTCTCCTAAAGAGCGCCTTCATCGTTTACAAGAGTGGTTCACCTTATATTTAGGTGACATCCCTATTTATGAAATATTAACACAAACTGAAATTGGTCAACTTATAGGTGTACGCCGCGAAACAGTAAATCGCTTATTAAGAGAACAAGCAAAAAACGAGGTAAAATAATACCTCGTTTTTTGCTTAGCAACGTTAATCTATTGTAAGCTTGCTGCAGGACCGAAAAATTCATAATGAATGTTCTCTTGTTTAACACCCAAATCAATTAATGCAGCATTTATATGCTTCATAAATGGTACTGGGCCACAGAAATAAAATTCTGCTTCAATTGTTGGAATAATAGTTTGTAACCATCCACGTTCAATGAATCCTTCTTTGTCAAAATTCTTCATTTCCACATCTTGCTCTGTCGGTGAAGAATAGCAAGTATATGCTTTCACTTGTTCATACTCTTTTTCTACTGTCTCAACATGCTCTTTCATCGCATGTGTATTACTATTTATCGCCGCATGAACAAAGCATACATTACGCTTTGATTCTTGTTCGATTAGCGTATTTAACATACTCATCATCGGTGTAATACCTACTCCACCACTAATTAATACAACAGGTAATGTTGACTCCATATTTAACACGAAATCTCCCGCTGGTGCACTTACTGGTAAGACATCTCCTTCTCCTACATGATCATGTAAGTAATTAGATACTTTACCATCTGGTGTATCTACACCTTTTTCTTTCTTTACACTAATGCGATAGTATTCTTTTCCAGGAGCATCAGATAGGCTATATTGACGATTATGCGTATATGTTTCACCTTCAATATTTATTTGAATCGTTACATATTGTCCTGGGATGAATGATGAAACTTTCCCGCCATCTTCAGGTTTTAAATAAAATGATGTAATAACGTCACTTTCCTTCACCTTTTTAACAATCACAAAGTTGCGGAAATCTTTCCATCCACCTTCTTTATGTGCAGCTTCTTCATACATATCCGCTTCAATGCTAATGAATGCATCAGCAATGACGCCATACGCTTCTCCCCATGCATTTAAAACTTCGTCTGGTGCGCCTGCGACCTCTTTAATCGCTCGTAGTAAGCATGTACCTACTATTGGATAATGCTCTGCTTTAATACCTAAACTTCTATGCTTATGACCTATTTGTTTTACAACTGGAATAATAGCCTCTAAATTATCAATGTACATTGCAGCTGCATAAACCGCATTTGCTAATGCTTGTTGTTGTCTTCCCTTTTTCTGATTCGTATGGTTGAAAATATTCAATAACTCCGGATGTTCCGAAAATAAAATTTGATAAAATCTCGTTGTAATTTCAACGCCTTTTTCCTGTAATAACGGTACTGTTGATTTTACGATTTCAATTGTTTTTGCACTTAACATTGTATCCCACTCCTCTATTTCTTTAACTGATTTTAGTTTAACTGAATTGTATAATACATATTGTGATTTTAATCACTATTGGCATGGTGTTTTTGTGAAAAATATATGAACAATGCACATATTAAGTAAATTTTAATTAGCCATAATTAATAGTGCTCAAAAAAAAACTAACTAGAATTCTAGCTAGCCTACTACTTCGTTTGTATCGCTTGTTCAATTACTTGTATATTCTGCCCATCTCCAAACTCGGTATACCCCCACACATTCGTTTCACCTTTATATTTATTTACAAGTATATCCAAGTCATGATATACGCGATGAGCATAGACTACATACTCAATATTATGAAGCTCCACACCTTTTTTTACAATTTCATAACTTCTATTCACATCACGTTTTATTTTTTCATTTTTTATTTCTTTATGTATATTTTTTAAAGAAGGTTCTTGCTCTTGAAACCATTGTTTAAAATGTTTCCAATCCCCATCTGTGTATTCCTCTGCCTTACCATAGTTCAAGAAATTATTATAACTTTCATGCGTCGTACGAACAAACTCGAGTGTCTTCTTCTTCTCTTGCACATCTTCTATTTGTGCTACTGTATTTACTCCAGCAGACTTATTCGCATAATACAGTAGTACTTTCGTAAGACTATAGCTCGCTATTGCCATTACAGTAATAGTTACCAATACACTTAACAATTTCTTCATATACAGAACTCCTTTTCTACTATGAATATTACAATGTACTGTTACACTTGTAACATTCTCTCGCAGAAATGTAATTCCTGTTTAAATCCTTCTTGTCATTTCGACACTATTTTTCTATAAACTTCTCTTTGGTAAATGCTCTTGTAAAACAATATAACCTTCATAAGCTGTATAACCGAGTATAGCCATTAATCCGATATAACAAGCAAAAACTGTCCATTTTGTTTTCGTATCAACTTTATAATAATTTTCTTGTTGTTCCTTTTCTATTCCCCATTCATTTAATTTTCTTTCCGACACTTCAAATGCTTCTCTTATATGAATTGTATACTCATCTTTTTCATCTTCATATGGGACATAATCAAGCGGCTCAAACTTTGGTAAAAGGTATTCTAGCACTTCGATTTTTTGAATTTCTCCTGTTTCTAATTCTTTCTCACGCTCTCTTTGTCTTAATACATTCATCTCATGATGAATCATATAAATAGTGCGATGCACCGCACCAGTTTCTTTTAATTCCTCTTCAAGCCTAGCAACATATTCTTTCATTCCATCGATTTTATATCCTAATTCCTTAATCGGTTCATCTCTCTTTATTACTCTATACAATTCCATACAACCGATAATAACAATAAATCCACCTAAAATACTTTTGAAGTAAATAGAATAGCCAAGTAGTACAACTAGCCCTGCTCCCCAAATTTTCGTACTTACAACTGAAATTATTCTTCCACCATCTAACGGAGAAACTGGAATTAAGTTAAAGAAATTAATCATACTTCCAAGCAAAATAATAAGCGCCCAAAATGGCTCTTTCGTTATTATATATAGTGGAATAGCCGGTAAAAATGAAAGCAAGCCGAAAAGAGGCCCCATAAAGGCGATGTAAGCTTCATCTTTTGCATTTTTCGGCATTTCTTTCATGCCAATAAGAGCTCCCATAAATGGAATAAAGATCGCCGGCGATGTTGGTATCCCTTTTCTTTTCGCGGCCCATAAATGACCCATTTCATGAACAAACAACAAATAAACGAGCGCTACCCCAAATTTCCATCCATATATAACCGCGTATGCCCCAAGCGATAAGAACATACTAAATACTGTTGAGAATTTTGCTAACTTAAAAATGGCAAATACCCACTTTAACTTAGACAGTAAAAATAACCCTATTGCAACGATAATTCCCTATAACCCTTTTTTATTTTTTTTCATATTCCTCTCCTTTATCTCACTTTACTGAGTCATTTACACTCACCAAAACCTATTCTTGTCTTTATTATGACATATTTTTTTCTATTGTTAGAAATAATGTTTATTACATCCATTTTTAGCCAAAAATACAAATGAAAGGAGGTATTACAAATGAAATTACAATCCCTTATGATAGGCGCTCTATCTTTTTTAGCTTCAACTCTTATTTTTTATACCGTTAGCTACGTATTATTATTAGATTTGTTGCCAAATCACTTATTTATTGCTCTTATCATTCTTTCCGCTCTTATGATTTCTTTTCTTATTACACGAAAATCAATGAATGAGCCATCTGCAAAAGCAAAGTAATAGAGAGGGGATTCTTTCCCCTCTCTTATCATTTCCTAGGAAAATCTGTATAGACTTTACGATTCACATTTATCCCGTAAACGCCCGATTGGTATAGGCTAATAATCAGTAGGGGATGGATCCCCCACTGATTAAAGTTTCACTTTATCTTTGTAAGTTCATTTTTTCACCATAATCTTTAACAATTTGAATAATGTTTTGAAATGCTCCTACTTTTTCTTTCTTACTATTTAATATTTGCAAATCGTAATTATCATAATAGGCTTCTAGTGATTTTAATTGTGATTCTGAAGCATCTTTTATCGGAACAGTAACATTCAATTCATACTGTTTATACCCTTCCTTTACTTTTTCTGCTGCAATTATTTCACTTTCTTTTGCTCCGATAAATTTTTGAACCTTTTCCGGGAAAATCAATTGCAAATAATATTCTTGTTCCTTCGCTAACTTATTATATAGTGATTGTGAAATCGTATAACGTACTGTATAATTCATTTTTTGATCACCCGCTTTAATATGGAACGCGGTAATCTGCAAATCTTTTTTCGTTATTTCCGTTAAAGGCCCTACCTGCATCTCATCTTCTTTTTGTTCTGGAATCTTTGGAAATATAGCCAAAAGTTTTTCCGTATCTTTTTCATTCAGCATATACATAGCTTTTTTATATTGCACCCATCCCCGTCGATCCTCTCCTCTTAACCATGCATAATACGTTTCTATTTTCCCATCTCTACTAATTTGTATTTCATATTCTGCTTCACCAAAGCTACCTGTTACTTCTTGTTTTTCTGCTTTGTTTATAATATCTACCACTAACTCCGCATCCATTTTCTTTAATTTTTTTTCTTCTGTACCTTTTTGTATAACAGTTACTTGTAATGGTTCTTTCACTTCATTCACTGTCTCCTCTATTTGTTTCGATTCTTTCTTTTGCTCGGCTTGACCACACGACGCGAGTAAAATAACACATAAAACCATTAAATATTTCCCTTTCAAATCGATTCTCCTTTTCCAATAAGAAATTCTTATAATCCTCATACATGAAACAAAAACGTTACATTATATAGAATGAGCTATACTATACAATGAAGGGAGGATTTTATAATGTCCATTAATTTTCATGATGCAAATAATAGGTATACGTATGCAAGTCGTAACGCACATATTTCATGGCAGGAAACAATAAACAATATTGCAGATGTGCAAAATAAACAAGTAATTGATATAGGTTGTGGTGGCGGCATTTATACGAAAGAACTTGCTCTTATGGGAGCCAAAAGTGTTGTTGGACTTGATTTTTCAAAAGAAATATTACAAGCTGCAAAAGAAAATTGTAACGGCTTCCCAAACATTTCATTCATTCACGGTGATGCGCACAACATTCCATACCCTAACGAAACATTCGACCTTATCATTTCGCGTGCCGTCATTCATCACTTACAAGATATTCCTATATTTATCCGAGAGGCTTCTCGCATATTAAAAAAAGACGGTATAATTATTTTACAAGACCGAACTATTGAAGATTGTACAATTCCAGGAAGTCCTGAACACATTCGTGGATACTTTTTCTCTGTATTTCCAAAACTCATTGAAATAGAATCAAAAAGAAGACCAAAAACCACTACTATACAGCAAGAATTACAAAAATATTCTCTTCAAGTTTTCCCCATTCAAACACAATGGGAAGTACGAAAAACACATGATTCTGTAGAAGCATTGCTGCAAGATTTATCTCCTCGAACCGGACGATCCATTCTATATGAATTAACAGATCATGAACTTTCTCAACTTCTACATCATATCCAAACAGCATTACAAAACGTCTTTCCTATTATCGAAAGAGATCGTTGGACCATTTGGAGCGCCATGAAATTGTAAGGAAGGAAGCCTCACAAAATAATGTGAGGCTTCCTTCTTTCATAATCTAATTTTGCAACACTCTTGATATCCTCCACTCCTGGCCTGTGCACTTCCACACTTCGGACATACTAAATATCTAGACTGATTTGTCAACAAACTACCTTTTTGAAAGAGTAAAACTTCTGCTTGTTTAAACGAACGCGAATAATATAACCACATAAAACCAATTATAGCAATAATGCCAAATAATACTCCCATCGCAAGCATTTCAGTCACCTCTTTTGGTTTGTTCTTTCCAACAAGTGGATTGTTGTATTATTCTCTGTAAATTCTAACAATACCTTCTTTACTCCTCTAAATATCGATTTTCTCCATAAACTTTACAATTCTCTATAATGTTTTACAGCATTTTTACAAACAGCATTAATCCTTATATTCTCAGCTATATTTCTACAGGAAAGTGTATTTCCCAAAAAATATGTTGACTTTCTGAAAAAAACATGTGAAAATGTTGTCAGAATACTTGAATAAAAATTCATTGACGAGAACGAGTACGTTATAGGGCTGTTCCCCAGAGAGTTGGTATTTTGCTGAAAGCCAATGCTCAGTTCGTAACCGAAAATCATCTCCGAGAAGTAGAACCGAATGCTGAAGTAAGTTCTTACCGGTCGTCCCCCGTTACAAGGAACACGTATCATGTTGTACGTTGTAAAGCCGTATACATATAGATATATTTCTACATGTATAAATTAGGGTGGTATCGCGGGTAAATATAACTCGTCCCTTTCTTAAGGGACGAGTTTTTTGTGTTCTTACAATGAATTTACAAAAAAGGAGGAAAAACAATGAACACTGTATCAAAAAAGCACGTTTTTTTCACAGGCCTTATGCTATTTTCTTTATTTTTTGGGGCAGGAAATTTAATTTTCCCTCCAATGCTTGGACAAAATGCTGGTGAAAACTTTTGGCCAGCGATGATTGGGTTTTTACTAACAGGAGTCGGCTTACCGCTACTTACTGTAATCGCCATCTCTCTATCAGGAAATGGCATGCAGCAACTTGCGAGTCATGTTCACCCATCATTCGGAATATTCTTTACGGTAATTGTATACATTGCAATTGGTCCATCTATGGGCATTCCGCGTGTCGCTAATGTCGCTTATGAAATGGGAGTTAGTTCTTTCTTACCAGAATCTATTCGCTCTAGCAGCCTAGCGCTATTTTTATACACAGTCATCTTCTTTGCTATCGTATTTTGGCTTAGTTTAAACCCTTCTAAGCTCGTCGATCGTATCGGAAGTGTATTAACACCTATTTTATTACTCTCTATTTTCTTATTATTCGTTAAGAGTGTATTTACACCCCTCGGGCAATCTGGACCAGCTATGCAAGAGTATCAAACTTCTCCAATTTTCAAAGGTTTTATGGAAGGATACTTAACGATGGATACCATTTCAGCACTTGCATTTGGGATTATCGTTGTAAATGCAATTCGCTCAAAAGGTGTGAATGACCGTAAATCAATTGCCATCGC
Source organism: Bacillus sp. NH11B (assembly GCF_001884205.1). Classification (NCBI taxonomy): domain Bacteria; kingdom Bacillati; phylum Bacillota; class Bacilli; order Caryophanales; family Bacillaceae; genus Bacillus; species Bacillus sp. NH11B. The sequence continues at coordinate 60,078 of NZ_MAOG01000017.1, forward strand.
AACAGCAAAAGCAGGACTTATTGCCGCTACTGGCCTCGTACTTGTATATGGTGCACTTGGCTGGCTCGGTACAACTAGTGTCTCTCTTGGATACGCAAACAATGGAGGACAGCTACTTACCGTTATCGTACAACAATTATTCGGTCCATATGGTCTAATTCTGTTATCTCTTATCGTTACACTCGCTTGCTTAACAACATGCGTTGGACTTGTATCTGCATGCAGTCAATACTTCTCAACATTATTGACAAAATTTTCATACAAAACGTTAGCAAGCGTCATTTGCTTGTTAGGATTATTAGTTGCCAATTTAGGTTTAACAAAAATTATCGCAATCTCTGTTCCTATTTTACTTGTTGTATATCCAGTTGCAATTGTACTCGTGTTATTATCATTACTTCATAAATATTTCGGTGGCTATCGATCTGTTTATGTATGTGCTTTAATCGGAACAGCAGTTGTTAGCGTTTTTGATGGATTAAAACAAGGGAATATTCCTGTTTCATTTATCACATCTTATTTCGAGTTTATTCCATTATATAATGAAGGAATTGGCTGGTTAGTGCCAGCATTAGTTGGGGCTATTATCGGTTTTGTTATCGCAAAATTAAGTGGTGCAAAAGCAGTACCATTAACGGACCATTCACCTGAATCGAAAGCATCATAAAAAAACTCCCATTTCGGGAGTTTTTTACATTTGATAAGAAGTATGATTAAAGCTACTTACTTTATAAGCTTTCGTATAGTAATCAATATTCGTATCCACCGTTTCTACTTTTACAACATCATAGCAATCTTCTTGCTTTACTAGAAATAAATAATATTCTTCTGTTGCCTCAATAATTGCAATACGATCTGTTTCAATATCATATTGTTCACAAAGTGCTTGCAGCGCATCCACATAGTTACCTAATTTTTTCGTTTCATTCATTCCAAATATCGTTTGAACTAACATACACTCTCTCCCCTTTGTATGTACTGTTAACACCTTAATGATAACGCTTACATAATTGACCGTCAACCAAAAGCTTTGACCATATATAGTCAAAGCTTCCTTTTTATTTCGTCAATTGGTGTCTAAACGCATAAATAACCGCCTGTGTCCGGTCACTTACATTTAGCTTATTTAATATATTACTCACATGTGTCTTTACTGTTTTAAGGGCAATAAACAACTCATCTGCAATCTCTTGATTACTTTTCCCCTCTGCAATTAATAACAAAATTTCAGACTCTCTTTCTGTTAACTCCTCATGCAAAGGTTGTTCTTTCTTCTGACGCATACGAGACATCATTTTGCCAGTAACTTTCGGCTCTAATACCGTTTCCCCATCATAAGTAGCTCGTACAGCGTCTGCAATATCACTCGCTCTTGATGTTTTTAATAAATAACTTGTCGCTCCCGCCTCAATAACAGGATATAACTTTTCATCATCTAAAAAGCTCGTTACAACTACAATTTTCGCTTCTGGCCATTCTTGAATAATAGCGCGTGTCGCTTCAACTCCGTCCATCTCATCCATAACAAGGTCCATTAAAATAATATCCGGTCTTAACTGCAAGGCTAACTCTGAACCTTTTCTTCCATTTTCAGCTTCTCCAACTACTTCAATATCTGGCTGCGTTGATAAATATGCTGATACACCCATTCGAACCATTTCATGATCATCAACTAGTAATACTTTTATCATGATTCTCCCCCTCTCTCAATCATAATCGGTACTTTCACTTCTATTTGCGTACCTTTATTCGGAAAACTAAGGACTTTTAATGTACCACCAATTTCATGAACTCGCTCTTGCATTGACCTTAAGCCGTATGAACCTGCCTTATTAACCCCAACCTTAAACCCAACACCATCATCAATAATTTTCAAAATCGCATATTGATCAATTTTACGAAGGCGTACTTCGGTTTTCTTTGCCTTCGCATGTCGTAAAGTATTAGACAGCGCCTCTTGTACAATACGGAATAAATGATCTTCTACACCTTTTTTTAATTGAATCGGTTCAACTAACCATTCAATTTTCATATGTTGCTTTCTAGACAGTTCTGTTAATAATTCTTCTATACCCTCTGTTAGTTTCTTACCTTCTAACTGCACTGGGCGTAAATGAAGGAGCAATGCTCTCATTTCTGATTGTGCATTTACAACCATATTCTCAACAAGCTGCAACTGTTTTTTCGTCGTGTCTGGAATTTCAGCTACTTGTTCATTAATAGCTGACATCATCATCGACATTGCAAAAAGCTGCTGACTTACAGAATCATGCAGCTCCCTCGCCAATCGATGCCTCTCTTGGGAAATCGCTTCTTGTCTCATCTCTTCATTCCAATGAGCTCGTTCATTCGTTACTTTTTGAAATAGCCCCGCTTGCTCCTCTAATCGACGAGCCAGAACGATTACTTTTCGTTCCACTTCATGAAATTCATCATCCGCAGTAAACGAAACATCACTCGGAAAATTCCCTCGCTCTACTTCAAATAGAAAAGTATTTAATCCTTGTATACGCTGCTCTATATAATAACCGATTGCATACCCTACAATTCCTCCGATAAGAAGACTAGTACTCATAATAAACAAGCCAATTGGAACAGAAGCAATGGATTCTTTCCATAGTAAATCATAAACTTGTTGTTCGCTTTTCCATACATATACAATTGTACAAATAAGTGCGATACTCACAGAGGACAACATAGAATAACGAATATACATCCACGAAATATTCTTTTGTTTTTTCATTATACTTTCCTCACTTCCGTATCACCTACGACAAGCGAAGAAATAATTTTTATACGGCGAGGAGCTTCTTTATACTGTTCTGTTCTAAACGTAACATTACGGTTAAATCCTGTTTCTTCGTGTCCCGGCAAGAGCACTCGCCCAACAATAACAGAATGATTTAAGGACAGTTCGATATCATATGGCACATATAAACGAATGTTACCAACGACTCCCCGAATAACAATTACCGTTTCTCCCTCTGGAATCATCGCAGTTGTTAAATCAATCTCGACATCACAAGCGCCATATTGGACGTTAATATCCTCAAGTTCATAAATATGATCCATCATTCGTACATTACCTACGAACATATTTTTTATGTACGGTTCTATACGATATATTTGTTTTTCTTCATCTATATATCCCTTTTCTTTAATTTCAACTTTCATTGCTTTTTGCTGGTGCCCTTGTTGAATAAGTTGATAACCAATTAAAGCTAAACAAGCAAATACAACAAGTACGAATGCTGCTGATGAAAATAAGAAGAATAAGAATACAATACCACCAACAAATAAAAATACATTTCCTCTTACATAACGATTTTTCTTTCGGTAATGCCTTCCAAACATAATCATAATAAATGCAAATATTAGACCACCTGGTTCAAAATGTCCAAGTATCATATCAAGAAAAAGACCGAATCCAAATATGATGAGGAGCATCCCCATTAATTGTGTTTTTGAAAAGTGCTTCTTCATTTCAGCTCCCCTCCCTCTTTGTCACATATACATAGAAGAAAAGGCATTGCTTTCCAACACCTTTTCTTCTATCACTATATCATAAGCCTGTTTTATTATATACTACAATTATTTTGTTACTTCTTTCGTTAATGATACTTCATTTTTCTCTTTCATCTCACGCTCTAGTTTTGCAATTTTCATATCAAATGTATCACGCTCATGCTCTTCATTTATACGAAGCTCTAAGTCACGAATGTGATCATCAATTTCTTCAAATCGTAAGAACGGATTATTTTCATCCATTTTATGCATAGCAGTATTCATACGACGGTTTGCATGTGCCATATTTTCACGCGCCATTAATTCCATACGTTTTGCGTTCATTTCTTTTAATTTATTTTTCATTTCTGAAAGACGACGCTCTAACTCATCAATTTGCTCTACAACACCAGCATACATTTCTTCTAAGCGAGTTACTTGCCCTTCATAATACGCTACTTCTTCTAATGCACGTTCATGCAGTTGTAACTCGCCTGCTTCTTGAGCAATGATAGCTTGCTTTGATCTTTTGTTAACAAAATAGCGTGCTTGCTCAAGCTCACGAGCGAAGTTAGATTTTAATGTTTTATGACGCTGAATTAACTTCTCAATTTTTGTTATTTCACGCTCACTATCGCGTAAATATTGGTTTAACATAGCAATTGGATTTTTTCTTTCTTTCTCATCTAACACATTATGAAAATCAGCTAAAATTGCATCGCGTACACGTCCGAATAAAGATTGTTTCATTATAAATCTTCCTCTCTTCTACTTTATAATTTAATTTAATTTATTTTATATTAGTTTTTCATTAACTTGTTCCACTCATCTTCAAAGTTGCTATATGGTTTAGAACTTTCTGGAGCAGAATCAACAACTACGTTTTTTTCTTTTTTCCACTCACGGTATCCGTAGTATAAAACTACTAATGCTGCGATACCGATTAATGCTGGGGAATGAGAAAGTGCAATGGACAAACCGATTAAACCAACAATACCCCAAGCTAACTTTCCAAAAAATGATTGTGCTCGCACAAATGATTTATAGCTCCAGTACACAACTCCTGCTCCGATTGCGAATCCTACAATACCAGCAAGACTACCAAGAGCAATTAAAGCCAAAATACCGGCCGCGATAAACGCTAGAAATTGTTTCATCTTGTGCTTGCCTCCCTTCGATTTGATACTCTTATCTTAACTATTTTTTCTTTTTTCCATAACGAGCTTAAGAACCGTTTTTAACTCAGACTTAAGACTGAGTTAAATTCAGCCTTTTGTAAAAACAGAAGGTAGGATAGGATAATTCCCTCTTTTATCACACATAAAAAGCCGTACAGAGAATATTCTCTGTACGGCTTCTGTTACTACGAATAACATCCATATTTAATTATGCTGTTTTATGATACTCTTTTTTTTCCGCCACTTTAGAAAATCTCGGGAAACCAATTAATATAGAAATGATTCCACATACTCCAACTAAGATCGGATAAAATGCATATGGTAACAATTCAACCGGAGATAACGCAGCAAATCCTGCCGCAGTTAACATTTGAGCACCATATGGGATTAACCCTTGTATACAGCAAGAGAAAAGATCTAGTACACTCGCTGATTTACGTGGATCAATTTCATATTGATCCGCAATGTTCTTCGCAAGAGGACCTGTAAAAATAATCGAAATCGTATTATTCGCTGTACACATATTCGTCATACTCACTAAACCAGCAATACCGAACTCTGCTCCTTTTTTCGAACGAATATTACGCGTTAAAAGATTCATTAAATATTGAATACCACCATTATATTGGATCAGTTCAACCATACCACCGATTAATATAGCAAGTAATACTAGCTCCATCATACTGCCCATGCCAGTCGTTACACTTTTAAAGAAACTTTCTAACGTGTAACTTCCATCTATAAGCCCTATAACACCTGATAATACAGTTCCACCAGTTAACACAATAAGTACATTCCAACCAAGTAACGCCGTAATAAGTACTCCTGCATACGGTAAAATCTTTATCCAGTCGAAACTATGGGCTTTAACTTGTGTATCACTTCCTAAAGTAATTATTACTAATAGTACAATTGTAATAATAGCAGCTGGCAATACAATTAAAAAGTTCGTTTTAAACTTATCTTTCATTTCTGTTCCTTGTGAACGAACAGCAGCAATTGTTGTATCTGAAATAAATGATAAATTATCACCAAACATCGCTCCGCCCACAACAGTAGCCATCGCAAGTGCAATTGAGATATCAGTTTGCCCACTAATCCCTACAGCAATTGGTGCTAGTGCTGCAATTGTTCCCATTGAAGTTCCCATCGCTAATGAAATAAATGCCCCTATAACAAAAATTCCAGCAACGATAAATCCTGGTGGCAAAATAGATAACGCTAAATTAACAGTTGAATCAACTCCGCCCATTCCTTTTGCTGTTTCAGAAAACGCCCCTGCAAGTACAAAAATTAATACCATAATCATAATATCCGGATTTCCTGCACCTTTAGCAAATCGTTCTACTTTCGCATTAAAGCTTTCTTTACGATTCATCACTAAAGCGACCCCTACAGCAATTGAAATTGCTACAAGTATCGGCAATTTATAGAAATCACCTGTAATAATTCCAGAACCAATAAATAGCGCCAAAAATATACCAAGTGGTAATAAAGCTAAACCATTTCCTCTCGTTTCTTTCAAAGTACCATCTCTCCCTAGTTTCAACCTTTTTCTAATGAATAACAAAAGACCTCTTCCAATGAGAAGAGGTCTTATACATCTATAAGAAACGCTCTTCTCATCTTTCAAGCACATGCTTGCTGGATTTGGCACAGCACTCTGAAATCGAGTCCGCTGCCGAGGCATCGTAGGGCCAGTCCCTCCGCCTCTCTTTATAAGAAGGTTTCATATTTATTTTTTAATAATAATTTCTTCCCTAACTTTACTCGCTTACAAAACAAAAGTCAATTATTTTTTGTATAGATTTTTTTGGTAATTATGCAAAAATTTGAATACAACAATCATTTTAACTTTTCGATTTCTTTATCTAATATTGAAATCCAAGAAAATTCTCCATTTTTTATCGTTGCTACAATCCATTTTGTTATACGCCATGCTAATTCATATTCTTCCTTAGTAACATCACCTATATTATAGGCATCCTCTAACTCATCTTCATCCAATACATAAATCTCACCGCTCGGTAACAATACTACATCTAAGTATAAATCATCAAAATAAGGCAAACCACGATCGTCAATTTTAAATTCTTTCGTCACATCGATATAATATTGCACTAATTGTTTTTGATTGTCTAACATAGCTGTAATTGCAAAGTTTTTGTCGCTTATAAAATATTGCATCCATGTATACCCATCACCTGCAATGCAAATCTCTTTACTATTGTATTCTTTATAACTAGGCTCTCTCACCTTTTTTATATCCAATATTCCTAACATACCTGCTTCAACTCGTTTTACTGTGTATGTCTTCTCTATTAATCGCTTCCACGTAGAACCATCACCGTACTTACGTTTCATAACTTTCGCTCCTCTTCTACATACAGAAAAGCTCTCACATAATATGTGAGAGCTTTTCAAATCATAATTAAGCCGCTTGACCCTTTTCAGATATCTCTTTTAAATAGGCTTGTCCTTTTTCAGCGTCATATTGACCTTCCCACTTAGACATAACTACAGCCGCTAAAGAGTTACCTACAACGTTAACTGCCGTACGAGCCATATCTAGAATACGGTCAATACCTGCAATAAACGCTAAACCTTCAGCTGGAATACCTACTGTACCAAGTGTTGCTAATAATACAACGAATGATACGCCCGGTACACCCGCGATACCTTTTGATGTAACCATTAATACAAGTAATAACGTAATTTGTTGTGTAATGGATAATTCAATACCGTACATTTGCGCTAAGAAAATTGCCGCAATTGCTTGATATAACGTTGATCCATCTAAGTTAAATGAATAACCTGTTGGAATAACGAAAGATGTAATTGCTTTCGGGCAACCGAATTTCTCCATTTTCTCCATAATTTTCGGTAAAACCGTTTCTGAACTTGCTGTAGAGTACGCTAAGATCAGCTCGTCTTTTAAAATTTTAAAGAATTGGAAAATGTTAATACCGAATATTTTCGCTGTAAGTCCTAATACGACCACAACGAAGAATATCATTGCTCCGTATACTACAATGAGTAATTTCCCTAATGGAATTAATGAAGCTAATCCGAATGTAGAAACTGTAACACCAATTAATGCGAATACACCAAATGGCGCAAACTTCATAACTTGGTTCGTTACATAAAACATTGCATCTGCTACACCTTGGAAAAATTGCAGAACTGGTTTGCCACGCTCACCAATTGCTGCTACACCTAAACCAAATAATACTGAGAAGAAGATAATAGCAAGCATATCACCTTCAGCTAATGATTTCATAATGTTCGTCGGAACAATATTTACAAACGTATCCGCGAACGAATGACTTTGTACTTGCTCTGTCGTATGTGTATATTTAGAAATATCTGTTTTTGTTAACTTATCCATATCAACGCCTTTTCCAGGTTGGAAAATGTTTGCTATTAATAGACCAACAGCAATTGCAATCGTTGTAATAATTTCAAAGTAAATAATTGTTTTTCCGCCTAGTCGGCCTAACTTCTTAACATCGCCAACACCAGCAACCCCAACAACAATACTCGCTACAACAATCGGTACAACAATCATCTTAATTAATCGGATGAAAATATCACCAATTGGTTGTAAGTACTTCACCACTTCTGGATTGCCAAAGAAAATAGCCCCAACTGCAATACCAAGCGCAAGTCCTATTAAAATTTGCCATGCAAGTCCTATTCTTTTCATACTTGTGGTAACCCCCTCTTCGATGTGTCACTCTATCTCTCATTCTATGTCTATAAAACTTGAAATTAAGAGTATTACATATTATTCGACAATTCACTACATTTTGTCCCTGTTAAAAATCATAAATCAAAAATTAAAATCTGACAACAAAATAAGTTTGCCCGAACGCAAATAATTTTCTTGACAAAAATAAACCTCATGTCAGAAAACCTCACATGAAATCGATTCCTCACTAGTGATTGATAGATTTTTGAAGTACTGTTTCATTATGGAAAACTCCATCATTTCCCATGATTTTTTTAAACAATATAGAAATTGATACCTTTTTCATACATTCAAGAATTTTAACTTTATGACAAACACTACGAAAAGATGCTAAATTCCGACAAAACTTAGCAAAATTATAAAATTCTCTTTACATTATGATTACAACGATAGACACTCTTCTTCTTATGATATATAACATTCATAGGGAAAGGAGCCAGACAACAATGAAAAAGAAATTTGCAGCGTTTAGTGTTTTAGCAGCTGGAACGATTTTCGTTTCCCCGTTACTTTCACCCGTATACGCTGAAACGAATGAAAATAAATTATCTAATATTCAATCTGAATTAGAAGGCAAACAAAATGACTTACAAAATAAATCAGCTGAGAAAGAACAAATAGAAAAAGAAATCCAAGAATTACAAAAGAAAATTGATGATTTAACTACTTCTATTAATAAAAACGAAGCTGAATTAAACGATACAAAAAAAGAAATTAGCAACACACAGCAAGTTATTACTGAAAAAAAGAAGCATATAGAGCAATTACAAACGAACATAGATACACGACAGGAAGTTATTAAACAACGACTACAATCTATGCAAGAAAAGCCTCGTACGAGTATCATTACAGAAGTAATAACAAGTTCTGCAAATATTGCCGATCTTGTTGATAATATGTACTCTGTAAGTTTAATTTTAAATAACGATACCGATATTGTGAAAAAGCAAACAAACGATCAAAATGCTGTAACGACAGAAAAAGAGGCTGTTGAGAAAAAAGAGCAACAACTGAAAGAATCTGAACAAAAATTAGAGCAAAAACAACAAGAGTTAGTAAGTAATCAACAACAGCAACAAACTCTTATTAAAGATCTACATACGAAAGTATCAAAAGTAGATTCCGAGATTGAAGGATTAGAAGAGTCACAAGGTATTTTAGAAAACCAGCGTCAAGCTGTTCAAAAAGCAATTGAAGAGGAAAAACGTGCGGAAGAAGCTCGGAAAGCGGAAGAGGCACGCAAGGCTGAGGAAGCAAAAAAACAAGCCGCTGCTTCTGCTAAAGAAAGCACACAAGCCGCACCAACACCGCAAGATACGAACAAAGGTGGATTTATTAAACCAGCGGCTGGATCAAAAACTTCTGGATTCGGCGCACGTTCTTTAGATAACCATAAAGGAATCGATATCGCAGCTTCGGGAACAGTTCCAATTATTGCCGCTGCAGATGGTGTTGTTATCCGTTCAGAATTATCCTCTAGTTACGGAAACGTTGTTTACTTATCTCACCGTGTTAACGGAAAAACATATACGACAGTGTATGCACATATGAATAGTCGCTCTGTATCCAATGGACAAACTGTAAAACAAGGCGATCAACTTGGCTTTATGGGAAATACCGGTCAATCTTACGGACAACATTTACACTTCGAACTTCATATTGGGGAATGGAATGTTGGTAAGACAAACGCAGTTGATCCGTCTCCTTATATCGGATTATAAAAAAACTCGGTGCATACCGAGTTTTTTTTACTACTTCACACTTTTTAGGCGTTTTACATAAACTACAACTAAATGCCTATATTTTGCGGGGTGATAAATATGAATACACAATTACAAGAAGAATTAGAAGAAGCTAGAGAAGCATACATCGGCCGGTTATTTACATTCGGCGGCTCAGCGTTATTTTTAATTGGATCATTTATCGCAGTTGTCACAGCTTATAAAGCATATAATCGCTTATTAAATACTTCTACAACATAATAAAAAGACGGAGAAATCTCCGTCTTTTTATTATGCAAACATTTTAAATACGCCTATCGCATTTAAAAATACGATAATTACAGTTACCGGAATAACATAACGAAGTAAGAAGAACCAAATGTTAAATAATGTTTTTCCTTTCGTTTCCGTAACTTCTAATTCTTTCATTAATAACTCTTTACTCATTTTATTTGGTACGAATAGCGAAATGGCTAGTACCCCTAATGGCAGTAACACATTACTTACCGAAAAATCGACGAAATCAAAGAATGTCTTACCAAATATTTTCACATCACTCATAATTCCAAACGATAACGCTGATGGGATTCCAACTGCAAAAATAAGAATACCAATTAATAACGAAGCTGATGGACGCTTCTTCTCATTATCTTTCGCAACAGATGCTACTACAATTTCTAGCATTGAAATCGCAGATGTTAAAGTCGCAAAGAAGAATAATACTAAAAACATAATGAAGAAAAATTGTCCAAATGGAATTTTTGCAAAGACAGCAGGAAGAACGATAAACAGTAGCCCTGGTCCTTCTGTCGGTTTAACTCCTAATGCGAAAATCGCTGGGAAAATCGCTAATCCTGCAAGTACTGTAATAAATACAGTTAAACTTACAATAGATGTTGCTGATTTAGCTAAATGCTCTTCTTTCTTTAAATACGAACTATACGTTACCATTACCGAGGCACCTACCGTTAGTGAGAAGAAAGATTGTCCCATCGCATATAAAATCGTATCTGCTGTGAGCTTTGAAAAATCTGGTTTTAAGAAGAATTCTACCCCAGCCATAGCGCCATCAAGCGTTAAGGCACGAATAATGATAGCAATAAATAAAATGAATAATAGCGGCATCATGTACTTACTTGCTTTTTCTATGCCTTTTTCCACACCTTTACTAACAACAAAAATGGTACAAAGCATAAAGATGAATTGTGCTCCAATAGCACTTGCTGGATTTGAAATTGTTTCACCAAACAATTGCCCATAATCGACTACACCGTTCCAGAAACTACCTGTGACACTATAGTATAAATAAAGTAAAATCCATCCGCCTACAACACTATAAAAAGATAGTACGCTAAAACAAGTAACAACTCCCATACGACCAATCCAAGGATATAACTTACTATTTGGTACTAATATTTTATAAGCTGTAACCGCCTCTTTTTGGGTACTACGTCCGATAACAAATTCAGCTATAAGGAGAGGCATACCAATAAATACAGTTAATAGTAAGAATACAAGGAAGAATGCGCCTCCCCCGCCATTACCTGCAACATATGGAAATTTCCATATTGCCCCAAGACCTACTGCGGCTCCGGCTGCTGCGAGTACAAAGCCTATTTTCGACGTCCATTGCTGTGTTTCTTTCATTATAATTTCTCCTTTTCTGAATATTTAAACTTTTACTAATTATACACTTTCATTTCATACTCGCACACCTCCTTTAGAAAATAAAAAAGTCCCCTACACGCAAATATGCATGTAGAGGACGATATATGTAATATAAATACCGTGGTACCACCTCAATTGGATTGATAAATCCCACTTGTTCAAGTACAGGAAAACTCCGATACTCTATCCTTTTAACGGCGGAACCCGGGTTGCCTACTGCAATGTTCAGCATACCTCTCGCAAGCCCATTCTGTATATTTTATCGTACCGGGCTCACACCTTACCCCAGCTCTCTGAACGCCTCAAATATACGTACTCTTCTTGCTCATCGATTTCATCTATTGAAGTTACTTGTGATTATAAATTATATTTTTACATTTGTAAAGCACAATTCACTCACTATCCTACATGAAGTTCCCTCTCTAATTCTTGTAAAAAAATTTCTCTTTTTTGTTCATTTTGAACATATACCGACTTTAATACTTCTTGCAATAATATATTTTTCTTCCTTTTCTCTACCTGCAATTCTTTCACTTTTATTCTAACTTCATATAAAAAATCAAGATATGATTCATAGGTCTCATCATATTTATTTGCAATATCATCACGAATTTTTTTTGCAAGTTTTGGACTAGCCCCTCCAGTAGAAACAGCTACATTAAGTAGTCCACGATGAATTGCCGCCGGAAAATGAACATTTCCACTTTCCGGATTCGTAATAACATTTACCAATTGATTTGCCGAGGCATCTTCAGCAATTTGTTCATTTAGTACCGAATCGCTAGTCGCTGCGACTACTAAAAAAGCATCGTCGATATCACTTTTCTCATACTCCCTTTGATACCAACGAATTTGCTTTTCTTCTACAAGTTTTACTAAATTCGCATCTAATTCTGTACTTATCACAATTATATCCGCACCTTGTTTTAGTAAGGGAACAATTTTAAACCCTGCCACTTTCCCTCCGCCAATGACAACCACACGTTTCTTATCAACTCGCACTGTAAGTGGATACATATTGTTCTCCCTTCAGTATTTCCTCTGTTTTCTGAATTAACATCTCTCGAAACGCCACATTCTTCCCTAAATATGGACTTATTTTTATCTCTTCCGACTCATATTGACACACTTCTTTCTCAACATGTTTCATAAGTAAGCCTGTAAATAATAAGTAAGGTAACACAACAATGTTCCGTTCTTTTTGTTCTACAATTTCTTTCAACTTCTCATCAAACTTCGGCTCTGCAGCTGCTAAATAACTAACTTCCACCTCTTTAATGTTCTCTTCTTTTTGAAATAAAGAAGAGATCCAATTTATGTCTTGTAAAGTTTCCGGATCACTACTCCCTCTTGCAACAAGCAAAAGTGTTACTTCTTCTTCATAGTCTTTAATGCCACTTCCGTTATATACCGCTTTTACAAGCACTTCTGATACACCAAATGGATTACCATACACTATTTTGATATCCGGATATTCCTCGTTTAATTTTCGCAATTCAAGCGGAATATCTTTCTTTACATGCCCTGCCGCTAATAAAAAAACAGGAATAGCGACAATCTCTGTAGCACCACGCTTCACACATGTACGAAATCCTTCTTCAATAGAAGGACTCGCTAACTCTAAAAAACAAACTTCTTGAATATTTGCCTCTACACGATTCATACATGACGTAATAAATGCAACCGCTTCTTCTTTTGCTGCTTTCAAACGGCTTCCATGACATATATATAAGACAGCCTTCATTTTACAATACTCCGCTTACTGGATATGCATTTTCCGCTTGTTTCTCAAACCAATGTATCTTTTCTCTAAAACGGACAACTTCTCCAATAACAATCATACTTGGATTTTGAATCTGTTCTTTTTTAGCTACTTCTACTATCGTTCCTAACGTCCCTGTAACTGTACGTTGCATAGATGTCGTCCCCCGCTCAATAATAGCAGCAGGTGTACTCTTTTCTTTTCCGTACTTTATAAGTTGTTCACATATATAAGGTAAATTACTAACCCCCATATAGACCGCTAATGTATCCACACCTTTCGCTAAATTTTCCCACTTCACTTCCTCTTCAGCATCTTCTTTCCGATGCCCTGTCACAATAGCAAAACTTGCACTTGCATCGCGGTGTGTTACTGGAATTCCAGCGTAAGCAGGAGCAGCTATACCAGCTGAAATGCCAGGAATAATTTCAAATGGGATACTTTGCTTCGCTAACGCTTCAGCTTCTTCTCCACCTCTTCCAAATACAAATGGATCTCCGCCCTTAAGCCTCGTTACAACCTTTCCTTTTTTCGCATATTTAATAAGAAATGTGTTAATTGTCTCTTGCTTCATCGTGTGATAATTTGGGAGTTTCCCGCAATAAATTAAATCCGCTTCAGGCTTTGCATAAGAAAGCAATTCTTTATTTACGAGACGGTCGTACAAAATGACATCAGCCTTCTCGATGCATCTCAACCCTTTAACAGTAATTAAATCCGGATCACCAGGACCCGCCCCGACGATATAAACCTTTCCCATCATCTCTCCTCATTTCTACTATAAAATGAAACTTCCACTCTTAATCACGAATGGAAGTTACTATTATTTCGTATTACATGTTCTCTACTCATGAATAACAAATGCCGCCCCTTTTCGAATCTTCTTTTTTTCAAACAAAGAAATCTCTTTCACTTCTGGTAACGGTAAAAAATGTTTTTCAAGCTCAATTTCCGCAAGCCTAAATGCCTGTTCTTCACTCTGAGCAACGACAACAATTGGAACAATACTATTTACTAATACAGCTTCAAATCGATATAAGTCCATATTGCCCCCTCCTAAGATGCTATTACTTCTTCTAATACGTTATTTAGTACAATTTGTAATTCTTCCACTCCAACACGTCCGACGAAATCATAAAACGTTTCGGCTAGTAGTTTATTCTTTTGGAAATAATTCAAAAATGATACGAGGACATCAGGCAAATCTTCTCCATCTATTTTCCCTTTTAACTTTTCGTTATATGCTCCTCCGTCTAATAGCGTTCCACCTACATATATTTCAAATGCCTCAACAATTCCTTTTTCCTTCGTTTTCATTTTTACTCCTTGCAAACCAATATCAGCAATTTGACGTTGACCACATGAATTCGGGCATCCTACCATATGAATTCGAACCGGAACATCGAGTGCGATTTGTGTATCTAAGTATTCGGCGATTTTACGCAATCTTTCTTTCGTTTCTACTAGTGCAAGATTGCAATACTCAATGCCAGTACATGAAACCGCATGACCGATAAACGATTTCGGATTTGCTGAAATTGCTTCAAACAACGGTTCACTTAATAATCCTGCAACATTTTTTGGCGGAACATTCGGAATAATGAAGTTTTGTGAGTTACAAGTACGAATTTGCCCGTTTCCATATTGCTTTGCAATTCTAGCAATCTCAAACATTTCTTCTGCATGTAAACGCCCTACCGGTACATTAAAACCGACATATTTTAATCCTTCTTGTTTTTGATCTTGGACGCCATAAAAGTATCCTGCATTCCATCCTTTGAGTGCACTTTCCCCTTTGCTTTGCAATGGTCCTGTATACTCTATTAATTTCTCTTTAAATTTCTCCGCACCCCAGTCAGCAACAAGAAATTTCAAACGGGCTAAATGACGTTTTTCACGATATCCAAAATCACGGAATATAGTAGCAATTGCAATCGCTACCGCCTTCACTTCTTCTGGTAAAACGAACACATCTAATTCATCAGCTAAATATGGACGGGCTGATAATCCCCCGCCTACTTTTATATGAAAACCAACTTTTTTCTCACCATCTATCTCTTTCGTAGCAGGTGTAAATGCAACACAGTTAATCTCTGCGTTTGCTGAGTTATAAATGTTAGAACTAATAGACATTTTAAATTTACGTGGTAAGTTAGAAAACTCTTCATTATGTTGGAAATAGTCATATACTTCTTTCACAATTTGCGTTGTATCAAATAGTTCATTCGCATCAATGCCAGCAAGTGGATTCCCTGTAATATTACGCGTTATATCACCACACGCCCCTGCTGAAGATAACCCCACTCTTGCTAATCGTTTGAAAATATCTGGAATTTGCCCAATTTCTAACCAGTGAAACTGAATCGCCTGTCTTGTCGTAATATCTATTACATCACGCCCATAATCCTCAGCGATAGAAGCAAGCACTTCTGCCTGTGCATTCGTAATAATCCCCGAAGGAATATTTACACGCATCATAAAATAGCCAGCTTCTTTCGGTCTTTGTAAATACAATCCCGCCCATTTAAAAGCGTCCCACTCTTCTTTCGGAATAGATTCAAATCCATTCTCCGCATAGTAGGGAATATCATTAAATATTTCTAATCCGTCTTTCTCTAATTTCTTTTTCTCTGTTTGATTTAATTTTTCATTATTAGCCCACACTTTTTCATAACTCATCTTTTATCCCCCTATATGAAACTACGCTCTTGTAAGTACTTCACAATTTGTTCTGCACATTCTTCAATAGAATACTTGTGCGTTTCTACAATTAATTCCGCTCGTTCTGGTTCCTCATACGGTGAATCAATTCCCGTAAACTCTTTAATATCACCTTTTCTCGCCTTTTTATAAAGTCCTTTCGGATCACGTTTCTCGCACTCTTCAATTGGACATTTTACAAACACTTCTATAAACTCATCTGCAGCTAATAGATCTCTTACTTGTTTTCGGTCTACTCGAAACGGTGAAATAAACGCTGTAAGAACAACAGTACCTTGATCTACAAATAGCTTCGCCACTTCACCAATACGTCTTATATTTTCCATGCGATCACTTTCAGAAAAACCTAAATCTTTATTTAAACCTTGGCGAATATTATCCCCATCTAGCACATAATTTCCGATATTCTTTTCAAACAGTTTACGAGCAACCGCATTCGCTACTGTAGATTTACCTGAAGCTGATAAACCAGTAAACCAAACTACAAAGCTGTGATGCCCATTCTTCACTCTTCTCTCATCTTTTGAAACAGAAGCTGTATGCCAAGTAGTATTCGTATCCATCTCATTCTCTCCCTATTCTGTTACTACTTCTTTTTTCAAACCTTTAATTAGCACTTCCACTACTTCTTTACGACTAAATGTACTTGGCGGAATCTCACCATTTCTTAACATTTCTCTTACTTTTGTACCTGATAAAATGACACGGTCCTCTTTTCCGTGCGGACACGTTTTCGTTGAAGCCATCGCTTCACATCTAGTACAGTAAAAACTATGTTCAAAAAATAGTGGCGTAATTCCTAACTCTTCTACTGTAAAGTTCGTAAAAATTTCTTGTGCTTCATATGTTCCGTAATAATCTCCTACCCCAGCATGATCGCGCCCTACAATAAAGTGGGTACATCCAAAATTCTTTCTTACTAATGCATGAAATATCGCTTCTCTCGGTCCTGCGTAACGCATCGCTGCAGGGAATACACCTAAAAAGACACGATTTTCCGGATAATAGTTTTGAAGTAATACTTCGTAGCTTTCCATCCTTACATCCGCAGGAATATCATCTGACTTCGTTTCCCCAACAAGTGGATTTAAAAAGAGACCGTCTACAATTTCAAGAGCTGACTTTTGAATATATTCATGAGCACGATGTACCGGGTTTCTCGTTTGAAATCCGACTACTGTTTTCCAACCACGTTTTTTAAATTCTTCTCTCGTTTCAATTGGATCTAAATGATAAGAAGGAAATGGATTATTCCCAAAACGTTTTGTAAGAATAATAGCTCCTCCTACGTAAACATTTGGTCGTTCATATAATTTTTTTACTCCCGGATGATCTTCATCCGTCGTTTTATATACAAGTAACGCCTCTTTTTCTTTATCAGGTACAAAAATATCTTCTATTTGAATGACACCATATACATTTCCATCGTTAACAAGTTTTACCTCCTCTCCTACTTTCAGTCTCTCTGCTACTTCTTCTGTTACTGGTAATGTAATTGGTATACTCCACACGCTACCATTTGCTAAACGGAGCGTTTCTACGACTGAATCATAATCCCTCTTCCCTAAAAATCCCGTAAGTGGACTATATCCTCCTATCGCCAGAAGTTCTAAATCACTAAGCGCAATTTTGTCTAGCTCAATTTCTTTTACAATGTTCGATATGTCATATGTTTCATCAATACGGTTTACTAATTCATTTGTTGTACTCATCTTTTTATATCCCTTCTTAGCTTTATTTCAAAATCTATCTTATTGAAAATGAAGGCCACACTCTGTCTTCATTTTCCCCGCCCATCTACCATCTCTTGAGTCACCACCATCTCCTACAGGTAACGTACATTTTTCACACCCAATACTTGGATAGCCAATATCATGCAATGGATTATATGGCAAACTATGTTTGTATACATATCGCCACACTTCTTTCCACGTCCAATGAATAAGTGGACAAACTTTAATAGATTGAAAGCGATGATCTTGATTTATAAAATTTGTATGCTTACGTGTTTCTGATTGTTCCCTTCTTACGCCCGATATCCACGCTTTTTCCGCTGCTAATGATTTTTCTAACGGTAATATTTTTCTAATTTTACAACAGAGGTTCGGATTACTTTCCCATAAATTCTCTCCATGGATCTTCGCCTGTTCTTCAAGTGTTAACTCTGGCTGTTTTTCTATAATATTTAATGAAGGAAATCGCTCTCGCACTTTTTGAATTAATTCATACGTTTCTTGAAAGTGAACATTTGTATCCAAAAATACAACTTTAGCAGATGGATTTACTTGGTTTATAAGATGCAGTAATACCATACCTTCTAATCCAAAGCTACATGCGTATACGATTTCATCTTTATATTCTTTATAAGCCCAACTTAATACGGATAGCGCGCCTTTCGTTTCATCTTCTTCTGAAAATGAAACACCATTTTCTTTCCACGTTTCATACGTCAACATGTTTTTTCCCCCTGTAAAAGCAAAAAGACGGTTTTAACCTAATAAAATAGGTTAAAACCGCCTCTAGTTTTTCTAGTCAGCGCTTTTTACTTTAAACGTACTTTTTCACTTTTCTCTAATTGAATTACTTTTCCATCTTGCACAACAATTGTAATTGAGCCATATTTCATATCAGCAAGCATCGCTTGAATTTTCTCAGATACTTCCTCAAAATGTTCCCGTACGCTCACGCGAACAGCCCCCCTTTTTATTCATAAAAAAAATCTTTCCCATTTCGAAAAGACTGTTCGGTAATATATTTTACCTTATCTTTCAAAATGGATTCCATTTTGCTGGATTTAGCACCTTGCTTTCTATAAGCAGGTTGCCGAGCTTCGCCGGGCCAGTTCCCTCCGCTTCTCTTGATAAGCTTTGTATTTGTATTTTATCACAATTCTGATTTTTTTCAATCCTAGTTTTCCGATATATTTTAATTATTTTATAAAAAAGGAATTGCCCCTCAGAACAACTCCTTTTCCCTACCTAAACAAGCTCTTTAATACGTATGCGATCGTTCCCAATAATATTTTCATACGTTTCACGCTCTACAACGATTTGTGATGTTCCGCCTTTTGCAAAGACGACAGCTGGTCTACGAATACGATTATAATTATTCGCCATCGAGTACCCATATGCCCCCGTACAAGAAATTGCTAGTAAATCAGAAGAAGCAACTTGCGGTAAGTTAATATCCCAAATCAGCATATCTCCACTTTCACAGCATTTCCCAGCAATCGAAACGAGTTCCTCATTCTCATCATTCCCTCGATTCGCTAACATTGCTTCATAACGAGCGTTATATAAAGCTGGTCTTAAATTATCTGTCATCCCACCATCGACTGAAACATATTTCCGAATACCAGGAATCTCTTTCACCGATCCGACTGTATAAATTGTTGTTCCAGCATCACCTACGATACTACGACCTGGTTCAATCCATATTTCTGGAAGCGGGTATTCACATACTGTAAACTGCTCTCTTATCGTACTCGTTACAGCCTCCACATATGTTTCAAGTGTTAACGGTGTATCAGACTCCGTATAACGTATACCGAACCCTCCACCTACATTCAATACTTTCACTACATAGTTTGTTCGCTCTCTCACTTCTTCTAAAAATTGACGTAGTACTTCAATTGCTCGAACAAAACCAGCCGTTTCGAATATTTGTGATCCGATGTGCGAGTGAATTCCTAGCACATTATAATTTGATTTTTGCAAAGCTAGCTCAATTGCTTGCATCGCTTGACCATTTGAAACACCAAATCCAAATTTCGAATCCTCTTGACCTGTTGTTATATATTCGTGTGTATGTGCCTCTACTCCTGGCGTTACACGGATTAATATGCTCACAAACTTTCCATGTTGCACTGCTAAATCATGCAAAATTTCTAATTCCAAGAAATTATCTACGACAAAACAACCAATATTCGCCTGAAGAGCCATCACGATCTCTTCTTCTGTTTTATTATTGCCGTGAAAATGAATGCGCGATGCTGGAAATCCTGCTTGAAGCGCAGTATATAATTCTCCTCCAGAAACAACATCTAATGACATATTCTCTTCACGAGCTACTCGGCACATCTCCATGCACAAGAACGCCTTGCTTGCATATGCTACTTGATAAGAGAAACCACTTTCTTTAAAAGCACGATGAAACGCGCGGCACTTTCCTCGAATAGACTCTTCATCGTATACATAAAGTGGTGTTCCGTATTGTTTTGCTAGCTGCGTCGTATCGCACCCACCAATTTCTAAGTGTCCTTGCCCATTGATTCGGCTTGTGCCGTGTAAATACATTTGAATTCCTCCCTTATTTCCTCTAAAACTCATAACCCCAATCTTCTATTCATTGCAGCACGCTTTTAGATAGACAAAAAACGCGCGGAACAATGTTCACACGCGTTTCTTATTAGGAAAAATATATATTGAAAAAATAAACGAGTTGTTATCTTCTCAAAATAAGAAACCGCATCAACATCTCCAAATAGCTCTCCATAAAATAAATCTTATGACAGTACTACATTTATTCAATGCAGTCCCAATATATGAATAAGATGGTTATTCTTATATTTCGGCAATAGTCCCTTTCAACCTATGATCACAGATTCCATTAAATCTCCCATAGCTTACTCTTTCCTATCGCGGCCTCTACCTTTGAGAGTAGATGAGGTAAGTCTATTTAATTTTCAAACATCTAATTGTTGCTATTAACAATACCAAAGGAACATTTTATTTGTCAAACAATTTTTTAAATTGTTTTTTTACAGTTTAATTTCGTTTCATCCGGTAAGCGCTTTATAGATATTTTTGTAACAGTCCATTCTCCTTCTTCATTGTTAAATGTCATACTTATCTTCTCAAATGGAGGAAGTACTTTACCACCTATTCCTGATTCATATTTCGTTATTTCAATTACTGCTTGAAATAAATATGTACCGCTATAAAGTTTTTTTAAACTAATAATTTTAGGACAATCAAACGGTTTTAATTTTCCATATTGCTTCTCAATCGCTTCATTTATTTTTGGAAATAACACCGAATAAAGAGCATCTTCCATGAGCGGTGCATCATATTGTGCTACTGATACACTCGGTGAAGAAAAAAGCATAAAACTAATGCATACTATTAGATATAATAATTTTCGCATCATAACCTCCGTACCATTGCGATACTTTCTATGTTTAACGAATGATAATAATCATACATAGAAATTCCATTTTATTGTCTCCCACTTCGCTTTTTCTACTCAATTGTTGCAAAAAAAGCCCACAACCCGCTTTTATTTTCGTATAATGATACTCATAGTATAATAATCATAATAATAAAGGACTGTTCGTATATATAAAGTGAAGCGCTATTCAAAGGGACTCACAAGAACTGTCATGCTTTTAAGAGAGGAGTATATTATGCTACAACGTCTGTTTCCAAAATTACGATTTGCACTAGTTGCAGTCGTTTTATTATGGATAAAAACATATATTGTGTACAAGCTAGCATTTGATATTAGAATTGATAACTTCTTTGAAGAATTTATGCTTTTTATTAACCCACTAGCTTCGTTACTTTTATTTTTTGGTTTCGCTTTACTTGCATCTAAGTACCGAAACCGAATTATTATTGTAATTAGTTTTATACTGTCATTTATTTTATTTGGAAATGCAATGTTTTACGGGTTCTATAACGATTTTGTTACTTTCCCTGTTTTATTCCAAACAAATAATATGGCTGACTTAGGAACGAGCATTAAAGAACTATTTACGTATAAAACATTACTTTTATTTGCAGATGCAATTATTTTAATGTTTATTTCACGTAAATTCCCATCATTCTGTGACAAGACGCCGCTTTCTCGCTCTGAGAAGCGAACTTTCTTTAGCGGTGTAACAGCATTATTAGCACTACAAATTGTTGTTTCAGTTATATATAAACCACAAATGTTCTCACGCTCATTTGATCGTCAAACTGTCGTGAAAAATTTAGGGTTATACACATATCATCTATTTGATATTACCCTTCAATCTAAGTCTTCAGCCGAGCGTGTATTTGCAAGTGGAGACGGGTTCTCTGAAATTAAAAACTATACAGACTCAAAAGATAAACAAGTTGATAAAAACTTATTTGGAGCTGCAAAGGGTAAAAATGTAATTTTAATTTCAATGGAATCTACACAAAGTTTTGTTATTAATAAAAAGATAAATGGAAAAGAAATTACTCCATTTTTAAATGAGTTTATTAAAGATAGTTTCTATTTTGATAACTTCTATCATCAAACGGGACAAGGTAAAACTTCTGATGCTGAATTTATCGTTGAAAACTCACTTTATCCGTTAGACCGTGGTTCTGTATTCTTCACTCATGCAACGAATGAATATACAGCTACACCAGAACAATTAAAGAAATACGGATATTCTTCTGCTGTCTTCCATTCAAACGATAAAACGTTTTGGAATCGTGATGTAATGTACCCTGCACTTGGATATGATCGTTACTTTAATTTAAATGATTACGTAGGAACGGAGCAAATGTCTGTCGGTTGGGGATTAAAAGATAAAGAGTTCTTTGAACAATCTATTCCAAAGCTAAAATCTTTACCACAACCGTTCTATACAAAATTTATTACTTTAACAAACCATTTTCCATTTCTTCTAAATCCAGAAGATCAATATGTTGATGAGTTTAATTCGGAAAGCGGCGTTCTAAATCGCTATTTCCCAACGGTCCGCTACACGGATGAAGCTCTCAAATTATTCATTAACCAATTAAAAGAAGAAGGACTTTACGACAATTCTGTTATTGTCATTTATGGAGATCACTACGGCATTTCCGAAAACCATAATGCATCTATGGCCCAGTTCCTTGGGAAAGACGCTATTACACCGTTTGATTCTATGCAATTACAGCGCGTCCCTCTTATTATTCATGTACCTGGTCAAGAAGGAAAAGTTATTTCTAAAGTATCAGGACAAATTGATATTAAACCGACGCTTCTTCATTTACTTGGTATTAAAACAAATCAATCAGTTGAATTTGGAACTGACTTATTTATAAAAGAAAAAGACCCTCTCATGGTAATGCGCGATGGTAGTTTTGTAACAGAGGATTATGTGTACACAAAAAATATGTGCTACAAAAAAAGCTCCGGTGAAGAGGCAGATGTAGCGCTATGTCAGCCGTATATTGAAAAAGCAAAAACAGATTTAAAACTATCCGACAAACTGATCTATGGAGATTTATTACGATTCGATCCTAATAATCGATATAAAACTGGAACGATGATAACAAAATTTGAATAATGTAAGAAGCAACTTTATGAAAAGTTGCTTCTTTTTTTACTTATACTTCAATCTTGTCCTCTATGAAATCTTTCACAAATTGGGAATTTCTTTCGTATGAGGAAGAAATTTATGGTATGATAAAATAAGTAAACTTTCATACACTAATTAAGAATTTATAACAGAAAGCAAGGGATCAGATTTTGTATAGAGCAGCTATTCCAAACTTATTTACGCTCGGAAATTTATATAGCGGATTCTTGTCAATTGGCTATGCATCTTTAGGATATTATAAATCAGCTGCTATTTTAGTACTTATCGGGATGATGTTAGATAGTCTTGATGGTCGTGTTGCTCGTTTATTACGCGTTGATTCACAAATGGGAAAAGAGCTTGATTCACTCGCAGATGTTGTAACATTTGGCGCAGCACCTGCTGTTTTAATGTATTACACATCTTTTTCCAACTACGGAATCATTGGACTATACATAGCGGGATTATTCCCACTGTTCGGAGCATATCGCTTAGCACGATTTAATGTAACACCATCTTCTACTTCTATGAAATATTTCACTGGAGTTCCGATTACTGCAGCAGGAGGGCTTGTCGCTTTCCTAACATTATTTTCAAATACCATTCCAAAAATCGTTCTTATTACAGTATTTGTAACGTTCGCATTTTTAATGGTGAGCCGAATTCGCATCCCAAGTTTAAAGGATGTACCAATTCCACGATATAGCATCATTATTACACTATTTTTAGTTGGAAGCATTATCACAATGTACCAAACAGGTTTTGGTAATTTTTCTGTTTTCTTATTCATTGCCATTCCACTATATATTTTGTATATGCTATCTCAATTCCTTAGACAAAGACCTTCTAAAAAAGCAAATAAAGAAAAATAAAAAGAAACCTTCCGAAATTGGAAGGTTTCTTTTTATTTTGTAACTAATAATTTTTGATTTACAGGTGTTACAGGTTCTTCATCGTTTAATACAGCTAAAATATTTCTCACTGCCATTTCAGCCATCGCATCACGAGTTTCGAATGTTGCATTTCCTACATGAGGAGCAAGTACTACATTCTTTAATCCTTTTAGCTCTTCTGTAATTTTCGGTTCAAATTCAAATACGTCAAGAGCTGCACCTTCAATTTCATTCGTTTTTAGTGCATGAGCAAGTGCTGATTCATGCATAATTGGTCCACGTGAAGCATTTATAATATATGCTGTTTTCTTCATCATTTTAAACTGTTCTTCATCAATCATATGATGTAATTTCGGATTATAAGCACAGTTAATTGTAATAAAGTCTGCTGTTTGTAATAATTCTTCCAATGTTACATATGTTGCTCCCAGTTCACTTTCCGCTTCAGGCTTACGATTTGGCCCCGTATATAAAATATCCATTCCAAATGCTTTCGCACGCTTTGCAACTGCCTTCCCAATTTCTCCAAGGCCAATAATTCCGATTGTCTTACCGTGTACTTCGCGGCCCAAGAAGAATAACGGTGCCCATCCGTTAAATCCAGTTGTACGACATAACGTATCACCTTCAGGAATTCTACGTGCAGCTGCTAACAGAAGTGCAAATGTTAATTCTGCTGTCGCTTCAGTTGATACTTTCGGTGTATTCGATACTGCAATTCCTTTTTCTCCTGCATAAGTGAAATCAATATTATCGTAACCAGCACCGTAGTTTGCAACAATCTTTAAATGAGGTGCCGCATCAATAACTTCTTTCGTCACCTTTGTAGAAAGTAAGCTTAACAATGCATCTTTATCTTTTACACGCTCTGTTAATTCATCTAAAGAAATTAATTCTTCTTTATCATACATTTCTACATCATGATCCTTTAATAGTTCTAATCCGATTTCTGGAATTTTCCCTGCTACTAATATTTTCGCCACTACTAACACCTCTTCTATGCAAAATAAGATATCTCTTATATTTCATTGTAAGAAATCCACATATAAAAACCAAGGAATTTGATTATAGTTTTGAAAATCGTCATTTTTTCACATAAGAAAAGAGGAGATTCATCTCTCCTCTCTTCTTACGCCTTCTCTTGCGATTCTTTTCCAAGCTTCGCATCAATTGTTCCTTCTGCAACTGTATCGCTAATTTGTTCCTCGATAACTGAGTTAGCTGTATTATTCGTTTCAGAAGTATAAGCTTGATCTATCACTTGATCTGTCGCTTGTACGTTTTGTTTATTTTGTTGTTTCACCATTTTTTACCCTCCTTTTCATTCTTTCTTATTTTGAACAAAAAGGGTGGTTTTCATCAAAAAATCGTGTTTTATTTTGAAATTGTTACTTCTTCTTCAAGTTGTCTCATTACTCTTACTCGTTTCGAAAATGTTGCGATTTGAGTAATACCGTGAGTCCGTAATGTTTGCACATTTTCTTTTACGTATTTCCCTAGATCATTCGGATAATGAGCATCCGAAGAAATCGTAATTGGAACTCCATATTTAGCTAACACTTGTAAATATAGTGGACTTGGACACATTTCACGAACAGGATAGCGATAGTACAATCCTGCATTTACTTCTGTTGCGGTATTCGTTTCTACTAGCGCACGCGCAATTTCCTTATAATAAAAAAGCTGTTTATTCTCATCTAACCGATAATTAAATACTTTTATGTTATCAAGATGAGCTATTATATCAAAGAGTTCAGAACGAACCGCACTTTCAACTGTAGCGAAAAACGCATGATATAAAGTATGTAAATCATGCTTACCAAAATACTCTTTCGCATCTGGATTATCAAATCCCCACCCCTCTATAAAATGGACTGAACCGATTACATAATCAAAGTCTCCTAATGCTAGTAACTCTTTTAGCTCTTGTTCGCCGCCGATAAAATAATCCGCTTCAATTCCAAGTTTGAGCGTTACCCCTCGTTTACTCCATCGCTCTTTTGCCTCTTCAATCGCCTTTGTAAAATCATAAAGAGACGTTACTCTTACTTGGTCTAGCCATTCCTTCTGTAAACGACCGAGTTTTGAATCACTAATATCTACATATTTTTCATAATATCCTTTCGCCTCGTGAAATCGATATAAATGATCGACAATGCCCACTTCCTTTATCCCTTTTCGCAACGCCTCTTCTAAATATAAATCAATCCATTTCGCTGTAAATGGGCCTTCCTTCACACGTTTTTGCAGGCGTTCTTGTGCTTTCATAAGCCATCCTATTGAATGTTTATCTTCTTTAAGCGGTTCATAATATTGTAGTGCATCATTTATTTTAGCAAGCCAACCTATTGAATAAGGCCCTTCTTCTAAATGAAGGTGATAGTCCACTTTCATCCATATTCCCTCCTTATAATGTATCTATTTCTTTTCGATCTCCTACTCTCGAAAGCTTTCCATTTCTTTCTTTCACTTCTTGCATGACATCTTCTAACGAAATATTTTTTTCAGCTAATAGAACAAAACAGTGATAGAACACATCAACCATTTCTTTTACTAGTTCTTCTTTATCATTATTTTTAGACGCGATAATTACTTCGGTGCACTCCTCACCAATTTTCTTTAAAATTTTATCTTCACCTTTTGAAAATAAATAATTCGTATATGATTCAGAGAGTGGATTTTTCTTTCGTTCTTCAATTGTTTCAAATAATAACTTAAGGATATCTTCCATATGTATCCCCCCTATATAATTTTATAGTGAAAACACGTTTTTTCTCCCGTATGGCAAGCAGGCCCTATTTGCTTTACGACAACAACGATTGAATCTTGATCACAGTCTAAATAAAGTGACTGAACATATTGAACATTACCTGATGTTTCTCCTTTATTCCACAACGATTGTCTCGAGCGGGAATAGAACCATGTTTTTTTCGTTTCTAGCGTTCTTTCATACGCTTCTTCATTCATATAAGCTAGCATTAAAACTTCTTTCGTATCTTCCTCGATAACAACAGCTGGTATCAATCCTTTTGAAAAGTTAGGTTTCATAACCGCACCTCAACGTTTGCTTCTCTTAATTTCCTCTTCACATCCTGTACAGTTGCCTCGCCATAGTGAAAGATTGATGCTGCCAATGCTGCGTCAACAGTTGTCTTTTGAAAGACTTCTATAATGTGATCCGAATGACCACACCCTCCAGATGCGATGACTGGGACGGAAACACTTTTTGAAATTGCTTCTGTTAACCGAAGATCATATCCATTTTTTGTTCCATCTGCATCCATACTCGTTAGTAAAATTTCTCCTGCCCCTAGCTGGGCAACATGCTTCGCCCATTCGATTGCATCCATCCCTGTATCGACTCTTCCGCCGTTCACGTATACATTCCATTTATCTTCCTCTACTTTTCTAGCATCAATTGCTACAACAATACATTGTGAGCCAAAATGTTCTGCACCTTCCTGGATTAACTTCGGACTTCTCACTGCCGCTGAGTTTATTGAAACTTTATCTGCTCCAGCTCTTAGTAAATTGTACATATCTTTCACACTTGAAATCCCTCCTCCAACTGTAAGAGGAATAAATACTTTCGAAGCTGTTTGTTCTACAACATCTATAATCGTTTTTCGCCCTTCATGCGTCGCAGTAATATCTAAAAATACGATTTCATCTGCTCCCGCATCATTATATAAAGCTGCTATTTCAACAGGATCACCGACGTCTTGTAACCCTATAAAATTCACACCCTTTACGACTCGCCCTCCTTTTACATCTAGACATGGAATAATTCGTTTCGCTAACATAGCTTCGTCACCTGTAACACTTCTTCTAAATCAATCGTTTTCTCGTAAAGTGCCTTTCCAATTATGACGCCATATATATTCATGTCATTTAATTTTTTCACATCTTGAATAGATGCTACTCCTCCAGAAGCAATGAGACGAATGCCTACGCTTTTTTGTAATAACTCTAATTGCTCAAAATTTGGCCCTGCCAGCGTCCCGTCTTTCGAAATGTCTGTAAACACAATCGTTTGAACACCTAAATTCTCCATTTGCTTTGCTAAAATAATGTAAGAAATTTCAGACATATCAAGCCAGCCTCTCGTTGCTACAAAACCATTTTTTGCGTCAATTCCAACTATGATTTTCTCTTTGTATAGACGAACTGCTTCTTCTAAAAATGCCTTATCATAAAGAGCAGCTGTTCCTAAAATTACTTTTTTTACACCGACTAACAATAACTTCTCTACTGCCGCAAGTGATCGAACTCCTCCTCCAACTTGCACAGGAATACGTACCGCCCTGCATATCCTTTTAATTACGGACAAATTTACTGACTCCCCAGCAATTGCACCATCTAAATCAACAATGTGTAGTATTTTCGCTCCAAACTTTTCAAATATGAGCGCTTGCGCAACCGGGTCTTCATTCATTACTGTTTCCTTACTAAATTCCCCTTGATAAAGTCTAACACATCGACCTTCTTTTAAATCGATAGCTGGGAAGATTTCCATGCTTCTACCACCCCTTTGAAATTTTTCAACATTTGCATTCCAATGTCACCACTTTTTTCAGGATGAAACTGTGCGCCATATATATTTCCTTTTGCTACAAAACCAGGTACTTGCACTCCATACTCACTTGACCCATACACAATTTCATTTGGACAATCTGCATAATAAGAGTGGACATAGTATACGAAAGAACCGTCCTCTACTCCATTCCAAAGCGATATTTCTCCATCTTTCTTTAATTCATTCCACCCCATATGTGGAATTTTATAAGGAACTTTTAACTTTCTAATGACACCTGGCAATAAATTTAATCCGTTACAGTCTTGTAGCTCCTCACTTTTTTCAAATAAAAGCTGCATTCCTAAGCAAATGCCCAAAAGTGGTTTTCCCGAACTCCCAAATTCTTTTAGCACACATACTAAATCTTTTTCTTCTAAAACGTCCATTGCTTTCGGAAATGCGCCTACTCCCGGTAAAATAACGCCATCACTTCTCAATATTTCTTCTTTATCATCCGTTACGATGTGGTCTGCTCCAATATATTTTAATGCTTGTTCCACACTGCGAATATTCCCCATTCCATAATCTATAATAGCAATCAATTACAACATCCCTTTCGTTGAATTTACACCAGTAATGTTGGTATTTCTTTCGACTGCTTCTCTAAGCGCTCGACCAAACGCTTTAAATAGAGCTTCAATTTTGTGATGTGTATTGCTCCCGTATAAAATGCGAGCATGTAACGTAATATTTGCTGCATGGGCAACTGCTCTAAAAAATTCTTCCGTTAATTCCGTGTCAAAATCTCCTAGTTTCGGATTTGTTAATTCACCTTGAAATACAATATATGAGCGTCCGCTTATATCAATCGCGACAAATCCTAACGATTCATCCATCGGTACATACGCTGAACCGTAGCGGTTAATCCCCTCTTTATTTTGCAACGCTTCTTTCAAGCAATTTCCGAGTACAATTCCAACATCTTCAATTGTATGATGCGCATCAACGAATACATCGCCTTCCGCCTCCACTTGCAAACCGAATCTTCCATGCCTTGCAAATAAAGTTAACATATGATCAAAAAATCCAACTCCCGTTTGCACAGAAACATTCTTGCTTTCATCAAGCTGCAAACTTAATTTTATTTTTGTTTCTGTCGTTTCACGTATTTGACTGGACTCACGCATTATTCTTCCTCCTCAAATCTTATTTGAATTGCTCTCGCATGCGCATGTAACCCTTCTTTATTTGCAAGTTCTACAATATGATGTTGTACATCTCTTAACGCTTCCTCCGTATAAGATAGAAAGCTTGATTTTTTCACGAAATCATCAACTGATAACGGTGAGAAAAACTTTGCCGTTCCACTTGTCGGTAACACATGATTCGGTCCTGCTAAATAATCACCGAGCGGTTCCGGTGCATATGGTCCAAGAAAAATAGATCCTGCATGTTTCACATACGCTAGAGCATTCATCGGCTCTTTTATATGTAACTCTAAATGTTCTGGAGCGATTTCATTCGATAACTTTAGTGCCTCATCTAAAGAAGAAACGATAAAGATGGCTCCATTTCTATTTATCGATTCACGTGCAATTTCACTTCTTGGTAATGTCGCTAGCTGTCTTTCTATCTCTCTTTCTACTTCTTTCGCTAACTCTATACTCGTTGTAATGCAAATTGCTGTTGCTCTCTCGTCATGCTCCGCTTGTGATAATAAATCAGCAGCAATATATTTTGCATTGCCGGTTTCATCAGCAATAACTACAATTTCTGATGGTCCAGCAATCATATCGATATTTACTATTCCGTATACTTCTCGTTTCGCTAGAGCGACGTACAAATTTCCTGGTCCAACTATTTTATCCACTTTCGGAATCGATTCCGTCCCGTATGCTAAAGCAGCAATTGCTTGCGCACCACCTATCGTATAAATTTCATCTACTCCTGCAAGGCTTGCAGCAACTAAAATATGTGGATCAATTCCTCCTTGATTCGGCGGCGTCACCATTACAATTTTTTCCACGCCTGCGATTTTTGCTGGCAATACATTCATTAATACTGACGAAGGATACGAAGCAGTTCCGCCTGGCACATATACCCCTACATTTTCTAAAGGCCGAATGATTTGTCCTCTAATGATGCCCTCACTCGTGCAATCGAACATCGATTGTCTTTTTTGCTTTTCATGATACGAAATAATATTTTTCTTTGCCTCTTTTAACGCATCTAAAAATGAATTCTCTACAAACCTACTCGCTTGTTTTATTTCTTCCTCACTTACACGAAACTCTTTAACCTCCACACCATCGAACTTTTTTGTATAGAAAGATACAGCCTCATCTTTACTCTCCCTTACATTTTGAACGATTTCGTTTACACTTCTTTGAACAGTTCCTTCTATTATATTAGCGTTTTCTCGTAGCAACTTTATTTTCGATAACGCAACTTGGAAATCCACACAAACTATCTCCATTACAAGCCCCCCTATTTTCCTGACAAAATTTCTTGCTCCATCATATTTACAATACTGAATATTTCGTCTTTTTTAGTTTTTAATGCAGCCTTATTTACAATCATTCGAGCAGATATAGAACACATTTCCTCAAATACAATGAGTCCATTTTCTTGTAATGTTTTTCCTGTTTCAACAATATCAACAATCGCATCTGCCAATCCAAGAATAGGAGCGATTTCTACAGAACCTTCTATTTTTATAATCTCTACATCCTCCCCTTTATCATGAAAATAGTTAGAAGTAATATGTGGATATTTCGTAGCAATGCGTTTCTTCCGGTAACTCTTCGGATTATAAGTAGGAATAGAAGCAACACAAAACTTACACACGCCTACTCCTAAATCCAACATTTCATAAACATCTTTCTCGTTTTCCATTAAAATATCTTTTCCAACGACCCCAATATCAGCTACTCCATGTTCTACATAAGTAGCAACATCTACTGCTTTCACTAAAATAAATGAGATATCTGTATTTCTACTTTGAAAGACAAGCTTTCGTCCTTTATTTTTGAGCTCCGAACAATCAATTCCAATCTGCTCAAACAATGGAATCACATGCTTCTCTAATCTTCCTTTTGTTAACGCAATTTGAATGTTACGCATGAAGTTTCTCCTTCTTTCTGGAATACCCATTTCTCTTTCCATACATATTCCACTAATGATTCGTTCTTTGCCTCTACGACCGTTACTATTTTATTTTTTCTGGCAAATTGAAAGGTGTCGTTTAAATTAGGGAATAAAGATAGCTCTACTTTTTTCCCGTCCTTTTGAAGTAAATTTCGTAATCTTTCCGCTTCTGCTAATCTATTTAACTCATAATGAATCATAATATCTATTTTCTTTCGTTCATATGGTTCTTGCTGCTCTTGCAGCGCCTTCACAATTTGATTGACTTGCACCGCGAGTCCAACAGCCGGTAGCATCTCTCCAAAATTCCCAATTAACTCATCATATCTTCCTCCACTAACAATTTCTTCTCCAATTTCATATATATACCCTTTGAAAATAACACCTGTATAATAATCCAAATGTTGAATCATACCTAAATCAATTGAGATGTAAGATCCATAGCCTAGTTTTTCAATTGCTTCATATATTTCTTTCACTCTGGCAATCGCCATTTTCATTTCATTACTTGAGGCGAGTTTTTCTGCTTCCTCAATAACTTCTAAATTTCCAAATAGCCTTGGCAATTTCTCAAGTAATCTTACTGTTTCATCACATCGATCTAATTTTTTTTCTCTAATAAAATTTGATAGAGCAGCATAATTTTTACTTTCAATATATGTTCTAAGCACACTCTCTTCTTCATCACGAATGGAGAGTTTTTTTACAATACATTTATATAACTGTACTTGCCCAATCTCAATTGTAAAAGATTGCACCTTTAACTTTTGAAGTGCCTGAATAACACTTATTACGCATTCAATTTCAGCTCTTACATTATCAATCCCGATAATTTCAATACCACTTTGTACGATTTCATTATATTTTCCAGAATGGGACTCATTCGCCCGAAATACATTCCCGCTATACGTCAGTTTAAGCGGAGTATCCCAGCTCTGCGTTCCCATCACTCTCGCTAAAGGAATTGTCATATCTGGGCGTAACACGATAATCCGTCCCTTT
Source organism: Bacillus sp. NH11B (assembly GCF_001884205.1). NCBI lineage: Bacteria > Bacillati > Bacillota > Bacilli > Caryophanales > Bacillaceae > Bacillus > Bacillus sp. NH11B. The sequence continues at coordinate 93,244 of NZ_MAOG01000017.1, forward strand.
TCATCAAAAAATTTATACATCTTTTCCTCATCTATCGGCCTGCTTCGAAATGCAAAAACATCATAAAATTCTATTGTCGGTGTCCTTATTTCTTCATAACCTCGCTCTAAAAAAGTACGCCTTAATTTTTGTTCTACTTCTTCAATTAACGTACATTCTTCGAATAAATAGTCTCTCGTTCCACTTGGGTTTGCACGTTTCCATTTTGTCATCTAAATTCTCACACCTTTCCCTTTCTAATGTATGCCTATTTCATTCACCTAAACCGAAAATAAAAAGAGCCTTGTAGACAAAATACCTACAAGGCTCTTTAGTAGAGTGTAGGTACAACGGGAATAACCCTTGTACCTACACGTTTTCACGCTAGGTTCAAGGGTTTTATGTATGATGATGTAGTTGTGTAAGCATTTTAATAGATTGTACGATATTCATAATACTTACTCCCTTTCTCCTCTGATTTTTACATAGTATATAACACTTAATTCTGAATGTAAATACATTTTAAAAATTCTGTTATTTCTTAATGTAAAGCTACTTTCCTTTCATACTCTCCAATTTCTTGTTCATATTGCATCGTAATACTAATTTCGTCTAGACCATTTAATAATTTCTCTTTCCACATTTTCTCGATTGTAAAATGAAACCTGTGCGTACTCGTTGTAATTACTTCATTCTCTAAATCTACTTCTATTTGTTCTCTCGCATCAGTTTTAGCAAGTTGTTCTCGCATTACTTTATCCATTACAATTGGTAACATACCATTTTTCATACAATTCATATAAAAAATATCTGCAAACCCTCCGGCGATAATAACGCGGAAACCATAATCAGCAAGCGCCCACGGAGCATGTTCTCTTGAAGAACCGCACCCAAAATTATCACCTGTAATTAATATACTTGCCCCTTTTCTTTTTGGAGCATTAAGAGGGAAATTAGGATTTTCATGACGCTCATTATCGTAGCGCCACTCATCAAATAAATACTGTCCAAATCCCGTCCTTTCAATTCTCTTTAAATATTGCTTCGGAATAATTTGATCTGTATCAATGTTGTCATTCATAAGTACTGCGGCAGTACCTTTATGAATACGAAATGGCTCCATCGTAACTCTCCTTTCTAATATCAACAAAATGACCATATAACGCAGCTGCTGCTGCCATTGCTGGGCTAACTAAATGCGTTCGTGCTCCTTTTCCTTGTCTTCCTTCAAAGTTACGATTTGAAGTAGATGCACAATGTTCTCCTTCCGGCACTTGATCCGGATTCATTCCAAGACACATTGAACATCCAGGCTCTCTCCATTCAAACCCCGCTTCTTCAAATATGCGATGTAATCCTTTTTGCATTGCTGCTTCTCTTACCTTTTTAGACCCAGGAACAACGAGGGCTCGCACACCGTCTTTTACCTTTTTCCCCTTTACAACAGATGCGGCAATTTCTAAATCAGATAGCCTGGAATTTGTACAAGATCCTATGAAAACATGCTGAACTGGAATTTCAAAAGTGCTTTGTCCAGGACTCAATCCCATATACGAAAATGCTCTTTCATCATTTTCATCACGCTTTTCTGGTAATTTTCCATCAATGCGAACACCCATACTAGGATTTGTTCCCCAAGTAACATACGGTGCTAAATCCGTAACGTCTATCGAAATATGCAAATCATAAATTGCATCTGAATCTGTATAAAGCTCCGACCATTTTTCCGTAAAAGTTCCATAGTCTTTCGGTGCATATTTACGCCCTTTTACATAAGAAAATGTTTTTTCATCTGGTGCAATGATACCAGCTTTCGCTCCTCCTTCAATTGCCATATTGCAAAGTGTCATTCTCTCTTCCATTTCCATAGCATGAATCGTCTCACCGTAAAATTCCATTACATATCCAGTTCCAACTGCTACGCCGTACTTTGAAAGGAGATGTAAAATAATATCTTTTGCATAAACACCTTTCTGTAACTTTCCTTTTAATGCAATACCCATCGCTTTCGGTTTTCGTTGCCACAGCGTTTGCGTTGCTAATACATGCTCTACTTCACTCGTACCAATGCCAAATGCTAACGCTCCGAAAGCACCGTGGGTTGCTGTATGACTATCACCGCAAACAATCGTTTTCCCTGGCTGCGTGAGTCCAAGTTCTGGTCCTATAACATGGACAATCCCTTGCTCTTCATCACCAATATCAGCTAATGACACTTGAAATTGTTTGCAGTTCTCACGAAGTGTATCCAATTGCTGCTTCGCAATACGATCGGTAATATTCCAAACATCTTTCGTTGGAATATTATGATCCATCGTTGCAAATGTTAATTCTGGTCTCCGAACAGTTCTATTTGTAAGCCGCAAGCCTTCAAAGGCTTGCGGTGACGTTACTTCATGAACGAGATGAAGATCGATATATAATAAATCCAATCCATTTTCGTTTGTCGCAACTACATGTCTCTCCCAAAGCTTATCTAGTAATCTTTTCCCCATTATCTTCCTCTCCCTACTAGCGCTTGCTCTTCCATCTCTTGAATAACTGCCTTCGTAAATGAAGTTGTCGTCTCATCTCCCCCAATGTCTGCTGTATATTTTCCCGATTGAAGAACTGCAGATATTGCGGATTCAATTGCAGACCCTTCTCTCATTAATCCAAATGATTGTCCAAGCATCATTGCAACAGAACGCATCATCGCAATTGGGTTCGCCTTATTTCTCCCCGCAATATCCGGTGCTGATCCGTGAATAGGCTCGTATAACGAAGGACCATTTTCAGCGTGGCTTGCTGATGGAAGCATTCCTAACGATCCCGCTAATACAGAAGCCTCGTCACTTAAAATATCACCAAATAAATTTTCTGTTACGATAACGTCAAATCGACCTGGATTACGAATTAATTCCATAGCAGCTGCATCGACTAGAATATGCTCTAATTCAACATTTGGATAGCGAAGAGCTACTTCTTCCGTAACAGTTCGCCATAATTTACTAGACTCTAAAACATTCGCCTTATCAATAGACGTAACTTTTTTCTTCCGTTTGCTCGCTAATTGAAAAGCATACGAGACGATACGTTCAATTTCATGACGATGATAAGTAAGAGTATCTGTTGCCACTTCTTCTGTTCGTTCTTTCGGATAAGAAAAATAAATGCCACCTGTTAATTCACGAACAACAACGAAATCAATTTCATCAGCGTTTTTTAATGGCGATAAATGTGCAGTTGCGCTTTCTACCGTTACAGGTCGAACATTCGCAAATACACCAAGTCCTTTCCTTAAAGCTAATAATCCTTTCTCTGGCCTTTCTTTCGCACCATCCCACCGTGGGCCACCAACCGCTCCAAGTAAAACCGCATCACTTGCTAAACAAGCGGCAAGTGTTCGCTGCGGTAATGGTTGCCCAGTTACGTCAATAGCACTCCCACCAAAGTACTCATCTTGTAAATGAAAATGATGTCCATATAGCCTCTCTACCATATGCAATACTTCCTTCGCACTTTCCATAATTTCCGGACCAACACCATCACCAGCTAAACAAACAATACGTTTTTCCAACTTAAGCACCCCTTTAACTGAATTTTCAGAACTTTAATTAGATAAGTGAGGAGAACTTTCCTCACTTATCTAACATTTACTTTACAAGCGCTATAAAAGATTTCAATTTCCCTGCCGCGTGGACATAAGCTCTCGCCGAAGCTTCCAATACGTCTTGTGCAACACCAAAACCTGATACTTGATGCATTCCTTCTTTTAATTCAACATGAACATGGGCAAGTGCGTCTTGACCTTGCGTAATAGATTGTATGCGATAATCTGCCAATTCACATTCTAATCCTAAAATTCTTTGGATTGCATTGTAAATCGCTTCAATACTACCAGAACCAGTCGCTGCATCTTCGTATACGTTTCCTTCCTCATCCTTCAGCACAACTGTCGCACATTGTGTACTATTTGATACGAAGTGCACTTGTAATTGCGTAATGTTATATTGCTGCGCCGCAAATGCTGCTTCACCAAGCATAAGCGCTCGTAAATCTTCTTCAGTAATTTCCTTCTTACGATCAGCTAATTTTTTAAAAGCTTCAAATACCGCATCACGTTCTTCCTTTGTAAATTCATAGCCTAGTTCTTTCATTTTTTCCGTAAATGCGTGACGACCAGAATGTTTTCCAAGTACAAATAGATTTTGAGATTCACCTATAAGGGTCGGTTCAATAATTTCATATGTCGTCACTTCTTTTAAAACACCATCTTGATGAATACCTGATTCATGAGCAAATGCATTCGCTCCAACAATCGCTTTATTTTTTGGTACAACCATACCTGTTAAACGACTTACTAATGTACTTGTCGCTTTAATTTCTTTTAACGTCATAGAAGACTCTGCTTCATAGAAATCTTTTCTGATATGAAGAGCAACTGCGACCTCTTCTAGAGCTGCATTCCCCGCTCTTTCTCCAATTCCATTAATCGTTCCTTCTACTTGCAATGCTCCGCCTTCAACCGCAGCTAACGAATTCGCTACTGCCATCCCAAGATCATCGTGACAGTGACAAGAGAAAATTGCTTTTTCATACGAAGGAACAGATTCTTGTAAGTATTTAAAAAGAGAATAATATTCTTCTGGATTCGTATATCCAACTGTATCAGGAATATTGATTACATTCGCTCCTGCACGAATCGCTACTTCTACTGCTTCAGCTAAAAATACTCTCGATGTTCTTGTTGCATCTTCTGCTGAAAATTGCACTGTCGGAAATAACGATTTTCCGAGCGTAACCGAGCGATGAATGCTATCTAATACATCTTCTTTTGACATACAAAGCTTATGTTTCATATGAATGTCACTTGTAGCTAAAAATACGTGTAAACGAGGAGAGACAGCACCTTTCACCGCTTCATAGGCTCTTCGAATATCACTTTCTTTCGCTCTAGCTAAACTCATAACCGTAGCATTTTGAATGGTATTTGCGATACGTTTTACCGATTGAAAATCACCTTCAGAAGCTGCTGCGAATCCCGCTTCCATTACATTAATACCAAGTCTCTCTAGTTGCCTTGCAATCTGCAATTTCTCTTGTTCATTTAAATTAACTCCTGGTGATTGTTCGCCATCACGAAGCGTCGTATCCATGAACAAAATCTGCTTCATATTATTTAATCCCTGCCTTTACTCGTGGCTGTACGAAAGGCATCATTTCGCGTAATTTACGTCCAACCACTTCGATTTCATGTTCATTTTCTTTCTCATTTGTCGCCTGGAAATTTGGTCTTCCTGCTTTATGTTCTGCAATCCAACCTCTTGCAAATGTACCATCTTGAATTTCTGCTAACACTTCTCCCATCGCTTTCTTCGTATCTTCAGTAACAACGCGTGGTCCTGATACGAAGTCGCCCCACTGCGCTGTATCTGAAACTGAATATCTCATATTTTCAAGTCCACCTTCGTACATAAGATCAACAATGAGTTTCAATTCATGTAAACATTCAAAATATGCAAGTTCAGGTTGATATCCTGCATCAACTAACGTTTCAAATCCAGCTTTTACTAGCGCAGTTACTCCGCCACAAAGCACAGCTTGCTCTCCAAATAAATCTGTTTCTGTTTCTTCCTTAAACGTTGTTTCTAATACACCAGCTCTCGTCGCTCCAATTCCATCAGCATAAGAAAGTGCTTTTTCAGTCGCAACTCCTGTTGCATCTTGATATACTGCAAACAATGCAGGAACAGCTCCGCCCTCAGCAAACGTACGGCGCACTAGATGCCCCGGGCCTTTCGGCGCTACTAGAAATACATCTACATTAGCTGGCGGTTTTACTTGATCAAAGTGAACATTAAAGCCATGTGCGAACACAAGAGAATTCCCGCCTTGTAAGTTTGGTGCAATTTCAGCTCCATATACTTCTGGCTGCAATTCATCAGGTAGTAGAATCATTACTACATCCGCCTGTTTTGCTGCTTCCGCTACTGTATATACAGAAAAGCCATCTTCTTTCGCCTTATTCCATGATTTTCCTTTTCTCAGTCCAACTACTACATCAAATCCGTTATCACGTAAGTTTTGCGCATGCGCATGACCTTGCGATCCATATCCGATAATTGCTACTTTCTTTTCCTTTAATACATTTACCGTTACATCTTTCTCATAATAAACTTTTGCCATTTTCATTTCCCCCTATATTTAAATAATTATTGAATTAACATCACTTGTTTATCTTGTTTTTTCATACTACGCGTAAATGCTGTTACACCTGTTCTAGCAATTTCTTTCAAACCGTATGGACGAAGCAATTCAATTAACGCTTCTACTTTCTCCTGGGTACCTGTTACTTGCACCACTATGGAATCCTTTCCAACATCTATTACAGCGGCTCGGAACGGTTCAATTAAACTATATAATTCTGCTCTTGTTACACTTGAAGTTGCCACTTTAATAAGTGCGAGTTCTCTAGCAATCATTGCCTCTTCTGTAATATCAGAGACTTTTAGGACATCGATTTGCTTATGCAGTTGTTTAATTAACTGTTCAACTTGCTGTTCACTTTCAACATGTACAACAATCGTCATCCTTGAAATATCCGACGATTCCGTATGCCCTACTGAAATACTTTCAATATTAAAATGTCTACGTGTCATAACGCCTGTAATTCGATTTAACACACCGCTTTGATTTCGAACTGTCGCTGTAACAATTCTCTTCACCTTTTCTCCACTCCCTCCATTTGGTGAACCCCTTTTCCTGGGGCAACCATCGGCATAACCTTTTCAGATTGAAGTACGCGGCAATCAATTAATACTGGTTCTTGTAATTCAATCGCATGCTTTAATTGCTTCTTTGCAAGAAGTGGATCATCAATACGGATGCCTTTTATGCCGTATGCATTCGCAAGGGCAACAAAATCTGGTTGACACGAAAGTATGGAGTGCGAATATCGTTTATTATAAAACTCATCTTGCCATTGTCTTACCATTCCTAAAGCTTCATTATTTAAAATAAACACTTTAACTGGTAAAGAATGCTCTTTTAATACACTTAGTTCTTGCAGGGTCATTTGAAATCCCGCATCACCGACAATGGCAATAACTAATTCCTCTGGCTTTGCAATTTGTGCACCAATTGCTGCTGGAAATCCAAATCCCATTGTTCCTAAGCCTCCAGAGGTTACCCATTTATCTGGATTTTTCAGCGGATAATATTGTGCTGCCCACATTTGATGTTGCCCAACGTCTGTTGTTACAATGGCTTTTCCCTTCGTAATTTCATATAGCATATCAATCGCGTATTGAGGTTTAATACTTTCAGAATTTCGTTTATAAGTTAATGGATATTTTTCTTTTCTACTCTTTAATAAAGAGAGCCATTCATGATGATTTTCTTTACTTCCTTCTGTTTGAAGTAATACTTCTAACGCCCGCTTCGCACTCGCAACAATTGGAATTTCAGTCGGCACATTTTTTCCGATTTCCGCTGGATCAATATCTATATGTGCGACAAGCGCTTCTTTAGCAAAATATGCTAAATTCCCAGTAAGACGATCGTCAAATCTTGCTCCTATATTTATTAGTAGATCACATTCATATAACGCCATATTAGCCGTGTAAGAACCGTGCATTCCTCCCATCCCAAGAAATAATTTATCATCAGGCGAAAAACCACCAAGACCAAGTAATGTATGCACAACAGGAATTTGATATTTACGAGCAAAGCTTGTTAATTCTTTCGATGCCTTTGCATGTAATACACCTGCTCCAGCTAAAATTAACGGCTTTTTTGAAGTCGCAATCGCTTGTAATAATTTGTTTATTTGTAGTAGATTCGGTTCGTAATTAGGCTGGTATCCTGGTAAATCCATTTGTACATCACTACATCGCTCACCTTTCTCTACTACCATATCTTTCGGAAGGTCAATTACAACTGGTCCCGGTCTTCCTGTTCTAGCTATATGAAATGCTTCTTTAATAATTCGAGGTAAATCCGATGCTTTTCGTACTTGATAATTATGTTTCGTCACCGGCATCGTAAGCCCCATAATATCAGCTTCTTGGAAAGCATCACTCCCGATTAACGTTGTTGCTACTTGCCCTGTAAATACAACAAGCGGTAATGAATCAATCATCGCGTCAGCTAGACCAGTAATAACATTTGTAGCACCAGGCCCGCTTGTTGCAATTACAACTCCTGGATTCCCTGTAATTCTTGCATATCCTTCAGCGGCATGAATTGCACCTTGTTCATGCCGCGTTAAAATATGCGGAATCTCACAATCATAAAGCGCATCATATAGAGGTAAAACAGCACCACCTGGATAACCGAAAATCACTTCTACTCTTTCCTTTTCTAGCGCTTCTAACAATAGCTGTGCACCAGTTGCCAGTTTCTCTTCTGTTTTTGAAGACATTTTTCTTATAAGCCCCCTTTTTATACCCTTTATAAAATAAAAAAATCCTACGTCCACACTCCAGCTATGTGCTGAAGGGACGAAAGATTTCGCGGTACCACCCTTCTTTGCAAGAATACTCTTGCCTCAGTGACTCGGGATGAGTCTAGCTAATAACGGAGCTACCGTCTAAGCCTAGACAAATGCTTCAGCTTAGCACTCAAGGGCGATGTTCGTCGACGTGAACCATCGGTTTTCAGCAACCACCGACTCTCTGTGAGGCTTCACAATCAACTACTCCTCCCTATCAACGTTTTATCATGTCATAAAGAGTTATTATCCAACTTTATTTTCTTCGTAAATTTTCTCACCATCTTCTACAACTAATTTACGAAATTCTTCTAATAGACGATTTGTATATGGACCTGTTTTTCCTAAACCAATCGTTCTACCATCTACTGTCGTAACAGCAATGACTTCAGCAGCTGTTCCTGTTAAAAACACTTCATCAGCTACATATACATCGTGCCTTGTGAATAATTCTTCTCTTACGTCATACCCAAGCTTTTCGCCGATTTCTAAAATTGCGTTTCGTGTAATACCTTCTAACGCCCCAGCAGAACTTGGCGGTGTAATTAATTTATTTCCTTTTACAATAAATACGTTATCTCCAGAGCCTTCAGCTACATACCCTTGATCATTTAACATAAGTGCTTCTTGTACTCCAGCTAATTTCGCTTCGATGCGAACTAAAATATTATTTAAGTAATTTAAAGATTTTACTTGAGGCGACAAAACATCTGGGCGATTACGACGCGTTGCAACTGTTATAATTGGAATCCCTTTTTCATAATATTCTTGTGGGAATAAAGATAGTTGTTCTGCAATTACTACTACATTTGGTTTCGTACAAGAATCAGGATCTAATCCAAGATTCCCTGGTCCTCTTGACACAACTAGGCGGATATATCCATTAGATAGTTTGTTATGTCGAATCGTTTCAACAACGATCTTCGTTGCTTCTTCTAACGTATATGGAATTTCTAACATGATGGATTTCGCTGATTCATATAACCGGACAAGATGCTCTCTCAAACGGAAAACATTACCGCTATACACCCTAATCCCTTCGAACACTCCATCGCCATATAAATAGCCATGATCATATACTGAAACTTTTGCTTCGTCTTTTGGAACAAATTCTCCATTTAAGAAAATCCATTGCTCGTTCACTGGAAAGCGCCCCCTATGTTCTATGAGTTTTTTATTGTTTCCTAGTTTACTCTCCTTTCTAAATAAATCAAGTGAATTTTTAGAAAATTTTTAATTTTTGATCGTACGTACATCTTTGATTATATTGATTTAACAGCATTGTTAACGTTTACAAAAAGTCAAAAATTTTTTTTCGCCAATTTCCACTAAAAAAAATATTTGTTTAAAAGCAGGATTTTTGTCAATTGATACGAATCTATTGTATTCAATAAACGGACGTCCGTTTTTATAAATTCGGGAATATACAACGACTTTTGCTGAAAAAGGGGGAAAATAATAAAAATAACGCTGTCTAAAAATAACATTCATATTTTTCATTTCGTAATCATAATCCTATTTTTAAAAAACAATTTGTCAAAATGAAGGAGGAAATCAATATGGCGTGTGTACAAATTAAAGGAACGAGACAAGAGGTAGTAGAAATGCTTCAACTATTTGATCTAATGGATACGAAAGGTTTTTGTAAATTCGATAATTATGTAGAGGTAGAACCAAATAATAAAGAACATAATAATTTTATTGCTTCAATCGGCATTCATTCAAATACTTCTTCCGCCCAAGATACTTTAAACGATCAGTTCGTAAGTCAAATGCTTACTGGTGTATATAACGACTAAACAAATATTCTCTTCCTACCATCTTTTCATAAATATATAGTAAAAACTTGAGCATACTAACGACTAGATGGTAGGAGGTGAGAATTATGGCTAGAATTGGCGTTGAAAACTCGTTAACAGATGTTCAACAAGCTCTTCAGCAACATGGACATGAAGTCGTTACACTTAACTCAGAACACGATGCACAGGGGTGCGATTGTTGTGTTGTAACTGGGCAAGATTCTAATATGATGGGTATTGCAGATACATCAATAAAAGGATCGGTAATTACAGCTCATGGTTTAACAACAGATGAAATTTGTCAGCAAGTTGAAAGTCGCATTTAAATTTTTACAAATCACAATACACAAAAGAAAGAGGGCCCCTTTTCAAAAGGAGCCCTCTTTTTTATATTCACCTAACGGGAAAGTAACATATACTGGATGAAAGCCCTACCTCTCTCTCATCATTACGGTTCCACTGACCGCTCCTTGATTCACTAGTATACATATAAAGCTTACATATACAATTTATAGGGTTTGTTCACAAAAGTTGTTGGTAAGACTACCCGATCTTTCGCAAACTTTTCGTATTATATTCATAAGATTTATTTACTTTACACTAGCTTTAACCGAGACACGAATTAAAATTTTAACACCAATACAATAACTTGTCAACATTTTTTACAAATTAAAAACAGACATTAACGGTTTGTCTGTTTTAGAATGGAGCTTTTTCTTTTATTACATATACAACAAAACCGCTTACTAACATAAATAAGCCAACTACTAAGTTTTTGATATTAATCATAAATTCCTCTCCCTTATTCCACACATCATATATATTTACAGTTCAATTATTCCGATCATCCTAAAGCGCACTTTTTCTAATATATCATAATTCCTAAAAAATGCAAGTTCACTTGTGGCGACCATTTACAAATTTATCTACAGTACTTGGTACAGTATTTAGAGCTTTTTCAATTAAATGTGTACTACTATTGAGATGCAATACTTGCACACCGTTAGAACCAACTACTAAAAAAGCAACTGGGCTAATAGAAACCCCAGCCCCGCTTCCGCCTCCGAATGGATGATTTTGCTTGTTCTCTTTATGCTGCCCTTGTCCGCCATTATGTTTTTCAGAAATAAACTCCCCTTTAAAGTCACTTCCACCAGCTCCAAAACCGAAAGCCACTTGAGACACTGTTAATACTACATTTCCGTCAGCTGTTGAAACTGGACTTCCAACAATCGTATTTACATCTACCATCTCTTTTAAATTTGTCATTGCTGTTTTCATTAAATTTTCAATTGGATGTTCCATTATGTATTGCACCCTTTCCTCATTATTCTTTTTTATACTTTCCAAAATAGAGGAAGTCATACTTAGTTTTCCTATTTTAAAAAAACATTTTCACTTTCCAATTGGATATTACTCCCTGTACAGGCTCGGATAAAGTGAAACTTTAATCAGTGGGGTTTTGTTCATCCCCCACTGATTATTAGCCTTCACCAATCGGGCGTTTACGGGCAGCCCGACTCCCACCTAACTTCTTCGCCCCAGCC
>NZ_MAOG01000018.1:0-2534 GCF_001884205.1 Bacillus sp. NH11B
TACTGCTCGCAAATAGCGGGATAAAAACAGTAAAGAGAAACATACTATTATTGAACCTTGTTATGAAAGGAGTCCTTACTTTGACCGAGAAATTTGATGAATATAAAAAAAGAGATCGAATAGATAGTGATTATAGTGACTATAAAGAAGAATACGCGGCTGAAGTTGCACCACAACGTATTGATTATGATGATAAAGATAACGATGATGTAAGATCATCTGCAGCTGGATCAACTGCTGGTTTTATTGCTCTTGCTTTAGCAATATTATCGCTATTTACATTCCCAACACTGTTTGGTCTTGTGTCTGTTTTACTCGGTATTTACGCATATAATCGTGGGGCTACTGTAACTGGCGGTATCGCTGCCATTGTAGGTGGTATTGCTGCACTTATTGCGATTTTATTCCGAGTGGCGCTTATTGGGTTATTGTTCTCTCTTTTTTAAAATGAAAAAGGTATCTCGCTTTATGCGGGATACCTTATCCTGTAAATACATCTTCTGATGGATATTTAATTTTTTGTTTCGCTGGTCGTGCCAAAGAGAAAACAAGTGTTAACGGTCCGATTAATCCACAAAACATAACAAACATAATAATACATTTTCCAAACGCCGATAGCTTCGCAGTAATCCCCATTGTTAATCCTACTGTGCCAAACGCTGAAATTGTCTCAAATAATAACTGAATAAAACTGAAGTCTTCTGTAAGCATTAATACAAATACCGCTGTAAAAATAAGTATTTGACTAGCAACGACAATTGCTAACGCTCTCGTTACTGTCGACATTTTAATCGTACGATGAAATAAAACAAAATCCTCTTTCTTTCTAAAGAAAGAAAGAACTGATGTAATTAAAATAACGAATGTCGTTAACTTAATTCCACCACCTGTCGATACACTTCCTGCACCAATAAACATTAATATCATCGTAAATAATATCGACGACTCTTCCATGCCGCCATAATCTATCGTGTTAAAACCGGCTGTACGAGGTGTAATTCCTTGGAAGAACGAAGCCCATAACTTTTCATTTAAAGATAGTTGTCCCAAAGTCTTCACATTATTATATTCCAATACAAAAATCACAATCATCGCAATAATGTTAAGTGCTATCGTTCCAACAATCATGATCTTCGAGTGAAGTGATAATTTTCGGAAACTGCGACTATACCATATATCAATTAATACCGTAAACCCTAACCCTCCTATTACAATTAAAGAACAAATCCCAATATTAACAATAGGATCTCCTACGTATCTTGTTAAATTATCTGGCCAAAGTGCAAAACCGGCATTATTATATGACGCAATAACGTGAAAAATACTATAGTATAAACCTTTTCCAAATCCAAACTCTGGAATAAAGCGAATCGATAAAAAGATAACTCCAATTAGCTCAATACAAATAGAAAAAATAAAAACTCGTTTCACTAATTTCACAAGACCACCAATATTTGTTTGATTAAATGCTTCTCCAATTAATAGTCGGTGACGTAAACCAATTTTTTTACCTAATACCCAAACAATTAAAATGGCTATCGTCATAAGACCGAGACCACCTATTTGAATTAAAAACATAATAACAATTTCACCAAACATCGTAAATGTACTTGCAGTATCTACAACGCCTAAACCCGTTACAGTCGCTGCCGACGTAGCTGTGAAGAAAGCATCTACCCAACTAATATGTACTTTCGTTGCAAACGGTAACTTTAATAACAATCCTCCGACCACAATTAAACAAAAAAAGCCTAATGCTAAAATTTGTGGTGGATTTAATCGTATAATGCGATTATAAACCCCTTGTTTTTTTGCTACTTCCATATCACTAACTCCCTTTATCAAGTGAAGCTTTTATCCCCTCATAAATAAAGACCCTTTAAGAGCCTACAAGTAGCGGGATAACCCTTATATTCTCATAATATAGTTGAGCATAATCCTTTTTTTCATAGATTTCAACTTTTATTTATATTCAGACTCCTATTATTTTACAAAAGAATATTCTCTATTATATCTCCACTTATACTATAACTCTTACACCTACAACTATTTTACCCTTTTTTCAAATTCCCATATCTTTCACGCCAAGTTCACACGAGGGTCACATCTACCTTTTATAGTATGCGTATCGGAGCTGTTCCTCCCTAATTTATAAGACATTCCCCAGTGTCTAGAAGCAGCTTCCATCCCTAATTAAATTGACATAAATTGTCCCCTTCCTTGACCATCCTATATGTGATGGTCTTATTTTTTTACTCTCTCTTTCTTCTTACTTAAAACTCCCTCCCTCTTTCACTCTATGTTCACATCTAGGTCACATCTATCTTTTATAGTGTATGTATCGAAGTTGTTCCTCCCTAATTTATAAGACATTCCCCAGTGTCTAGAAGCAACTTCCATCCCTAATTAAATTGACATAAATTGTCCCCTTCCCTAGGCCATCTTTTATATGATGGTCTTATTTTTTTGTTTACTCTATCTTTTATTTGAAACTCCCTCTCTCTTTCACTCCATGTTCACATCTAGGTCACATC
>NZ_MAOG01000019.1:0-171611 GCF_001884205.1 Bacillus sp. NH11B
GTTTACTCTATCTTTTATTTGAAACTCCCTCTCTCTTTCACTCCATGTTCACATCTAGGTCACATCCACCTTTTATAGTATATGTATCGAAGTTGTTCCTCCCTAATTTATAAGACATTCCCCAGTGTCTAGAAGCAACTTCCATCCCTAATTAAATTGACATAAATTGTCCCCTTCCCTTGACCATCCTATATGTGATGGTCTTATTTTTTTATTTTCTTATCCCTATTTCTCAGCAGAAATGCCTGTTTCACAAATCTATAAAAACAACATTATTCACGGTGTCTTCGTATACGGCGGCTTATTAAAAGTACTGGCAAAAGAAAGTATTATTCGTTTCTTTAAACATTTTGGACCGGTAATGGCAATTGGATTTAGTACATCTAGCTCTAATGCATCTCTTCCATTTGCAATGAAAACTGCACAAGAAAAACTTGGAGTTCCAAAAGCGATAAGCTCTTTTGTACAACCACTAGGTGCAACGATTAATATGGACGGCACTGCTGGTGTACCAGGTGTTGGGCTTGTAATGCTTACGATGGTTTTAAATCAAGTAAACCTACCAGTAGAAGGTATTGCTTTAATTATCGGTATTGATCGCATCCTAGATATGTCTAGAACAGCTGTAAATATTTCCGATGATGCAATTTGCGCAATGATTGTCGCGAAATCAGAAGAAAAATATAATACAGATCAATCGGCAGCATCTTAAATCAAAAAAGGAGTGAATTATCTCACTCCTTTTTTGATTTGCTTCCTTTTTTCGAACGATATTCTTTTCCTTTGTTATCATTACCTGTTTCAAATTCAGTACTAAACTCCTGCTGGAATTGTCCTGATTTTGGTGAACCTTGATTTCCGCTACCTTTACTACCATTACGATTCGTCATATTTCTACCTCCTTCCTTTACTAGTAGTATGGTACATATTTTCTTTTTTATAATCTTTTACATACGAAAGAAGACCTCCCCTATATAAGGAAGGCCTTCTTTGTCATTACGTAAGCGTTTTCTTACTTATAATTATTTAAATAAGTTTTTTAGAAATAGATATCATTACATTCATTTCGTCTTCTGAAAGTGCAGAGAATCTTTCTTGTAAATATTTCTTTTTCTCCTCTTCCATTTTCGCCACTAAATCTTTCCCTTGTTCTGTAATCTCTAAATATACAACTCGGCGATCTGACGTAGAACGTGAACGAGTGACAAAACCTTTATTAATTAATTTTTCTGTAACGGCTGTAATATGACTATTCGACACATTTAACTCATTCGCTACACGTGATACCATTTCTTTATTCGTGCGATTCAATATTCTAAGGACGATGAACTCATTCCACGGTATGTAACCACCAAATATTTTTCCAATATCATTACGCAACGTGCGAAACATAGCAAAAACATTTGTCGATAGTTCTTCCATTAATTGCTCTCGATTTTGAGACAACTTTGACAGCCCCTTTTATTTCATTTAGTTAAATAAAAACCTTATTAATAATTTTACATGAAATCTTACTTTTTGTCACCTTATTTTCCCATAATCCGTAGTTTTTTAACAGATATTTCATGGTACAATGAAATTGATTTTCCAGAAAAAGGAGTTGGGATAATGAGTGAAGAAGACAAATTTTCTAATCTCAGTCTAAAAGATAAGACTATTATTATTGTTGTTGTTATTCTTATTCTCATTATATTCTTTGCATTTATATTCTTTGTATATGTAGGAATCTTTCAAATTACAGGTATAGAATATTCATCAAGAACAGCTCTCCTACTCTTTTTTTTACTTATTCTTTTATTAGATGGTATTACATATTTTATATTCATTTTCTTTAAAGTGCTCCTACATCCAATGATGACAAGTATGCCCAATTGGCTCTCAATTGCTCTTCTCTCCATTATTGAAATTACACTAGATTGGTTCGTCATTCATACTGCCGACGACTGGATAGAGAGCGTACAAATGTCCAACATAGCTGAACTATATGTCGCACTATTCCTTTACACACTAAATAAATTATTTAGTGATAAGAAAGAGTAAGAATACAAGCTTTTCTATATAAAAATTGGTACAATAAAAACAAATCATACTAAAGAGGTGTTACTTATGAACTTACTACAATGGGCTGATAAAGGCATGTCCTTTGATACATATGTGAATGAAATGAAAGTAAACCAATACGAGCTACTACACATTTACAATAACTTTTTAATTCCAAATGAATTACTTCCAGTTTTAGAAGAACGTCAAAATGATGGCTGGCGCGTTATCGTATTAACAGCTGACTGGTGCGGCGACGCTCTTTTATGCGTACCTGTTATGAAACGAATTTCTGAAGTTGCAAATATTGATATGCGATTATTAATTCGTGATGAAAACTTAGAATTAATGGATCAATATTTAACAAATGGAACAGCCCGCGCCATTCCAATCTTTATTTTCATTGATAAAGACGGAAATGAACAAGCCGTCTTTGGACCACGCGCTCCAAAAGTACAAGAATTAGTAACTTCCATGCGTGCTACACTGCCTGAAAAAGAAGATCCAACATTCGAGGAAAAACAAAAAGAAATGTATGCTAATTTCCGTGCTACCTTAGCTGATGATACTTCTCTTTGGGAACATGTAATGGAAAGCATGATTGAAAAAGTAGTAAAATAAAAACCTGCCGATTTCGGCAGGTTTTTATTTTACTAAATTATAATCTTTTTTTCTGAGAATATGCAGCATCTACGCACTCTGCTAAACGCTCCATCTCACCCATATATACCGCACGCGTCATCCATCCAGTCAACTTGTACATAATCTTATATAAAAAATTCTTCGGTTCAAATTCTACGATTAAAGTAAGCGATGTACCTTCTTCATCCTCTTCTAACATATAAGTTACGGCAGTATAACCTTGCTTCATTTCACATCCAATTGATACGATATAAGGTGCTTCACACTCTAAAATTTCCGCCTCAAACTCATATATTTTCTTACCCATCTTTTGCACAGATACATATTTATCACCTTCACGGGGATTGTTTATATCTACATTTGGAGGATACCTATTTTCTACCATAAAGGTACTCCATTCCATTATTTTCTCATCATTATTTACATAATCAAACACAACATCAATTGGTACTGGAATTACTATTTCTATTGCAAAACTCACTAAACTGCTCCTCTCAAATACCCTATGAATTTTATTTATATAAATATACTAAAATCATTATGTCATATTTTACATAGTGAAATACAAGTAAATGAGAGCAAAATTTTTATTTTCTCCTGCTATAAAAGAAATACCCTATAGAATTGACCTTTTTCAAGCGTCTAATCTATAGGGTATTTCCGATAATTTATTCTTACATAAGGAAGAAATAGAATACCGCTGCTAAAATGAAACGATAATAAGCGAACGGTGTTAGTTTTACACGAGCTAATAATTTTAAGAATGACACGATTGCAAGCATCGCAACAACAAATGCTGTAATAAATCCAGTTGCAAATAATGGTATATCAGCCGTGCTTAAAATATCCCAGCTTTTAATTAAATCTAATCCACTTGCAGCTACCATCATTGGCACTGCTAAAATAAACGTATATTCCGCTGCCGCTGTATGTGAAACACGAGCTAGCAAACCACCACTTATTGTAGATCCAGAACGAGAAAATCCTGGCCAAAGTGCTAAACATTGGAACATCCCAATTGTAAATGCTTGCTTATATGTGATTTCATCTAACGTTCTCGCTGTACTTGGTTTTGAAAACTTCTCAGCAACAATCATTAAAATACCACCAGCTACTAAGCTAATAACAACCGGTCCTGGACCGAATAAAACTTCTTTAATTGCACTATGGAATAATACACCAAGAATTCCGGCAGGAATCATCCCGATAATAATATGTAATAAATTTAACGATGGTCCATCTGTTACTTTCCCTATTCCGACTAATGACCATAAACGCTTCCAAAATATAACAACAACTGCTAAAATCGATCCCAATTGGATAACAACTTCGAAAACTTTCGCTCTCTCATCGTCAAATCCAAGTAAATGACCTGTTAAAATCATATGTCCTGTTGATGAAACTGGTAAAAACTCTGTTAAACCTTCAACAGCACCCATGATTATTCCAATTAACCAATCAGCCACAAGTAGTGCCTCCTTAATAACGAATATGTAATTTTTTCACACCTTATCATAATACCTTATCCCTTTTCAAAGTGCATCCTTTTTTTATTGATTGCATTTGTTGTATACGCGTATTTCTTTTCTATTTTTCGATTAAATTGTATGATAGTAAGAGTTTGTTTTTTACGTTGAAAGGGGATTTTATGAAAGAAACTACTTCATTCTCACAAAAGTTAAAGCAATTCGTATTACTCTTTTTCCCGATTTTTGTAACGCAAATGTCATTATTTGCGATGAGCTTTTTTGATACGACAATGTCAGGACATGCAAGTCCTACTGATTTAGCGGGTGTTGCTATCGGAACAAGTATATGGCTTCCAGTTAGTACGGGATTAACAGGTATTTTAATAGCTACTACTCCTATTGTTGCACAGCTCGTTGGATCAAAGAAAAAAGAGGACGTTCCCCACGTTGTCATACAAGCAGTATATTTAGCAATTTGTGCTAGTTTCGTTGTTATCCTTATCGGATTCTTCACTGTTTCACCTATTTTAAATGGCATGCAATTAGAAGAACCTGTGGAACGTATTGCAGCACAATTTTTAAGTATTATCGCGATTGGAATTATCCCTTTATTTACTTACACCGTCTTACGTGGATTTGTTGATGCATTAGGAAAAACTCGGACAACAATGATTATTACATTACTATCATTACCAATTAACGTAGTATTAAATTACTTATTAATTTTTGGTAACTTTGGCTTTCCAAAACTTGGTGGTGTTGGTGCGGCAATCGCTTCTGCAGCAACATATTGGTGTATTTTAATTATTACAGTCATTATTATTCGTACGAAAGAGCCTTTCGCTTCTTTCAATATCTTTAAACAGTTATACCGCCCTTCCCTTACAAGCTGGAAGGAATTCCTGAAACTTGGTGTCCCTATCGGATTTGCTATCTTTTTTGAAACAAGTATTTTCGCTGCGGTAACACTTATGATGAGTAATTTTAGTACGACAACAATAGCAGCACATCAAGCGGCTATGAACTTTGCTTCCTTGTTGTATATGACCCCTTTAAGTTTAGCAATGGCAATGACGATAGCCGTTGGATTTGAAGTCGGGGCAAAACGATACAATACTGCAAAGCAATATGGATTTATCGGCATTGGTTTAGCTCTTGCTTTTGCTCTTTTATATTCAATCCTTCTCTACTTCTTTGATGATGAAATCGCTTCTATTTATACGACAGATGCAAATGTCCACCATTTAGCAAAAGAATTTCTTATCTTCGCGATTTTGTTTCAAATTTCAGATGCGATTGCAACTCCAGTACAAGGAGCACTTCGTGGTTATAAAGATGTAAATGTTGCCTTAATTATGACATTGATCGCCTATTGGGTAATCGGTCTACCTCTTGGCTACATATTAGCAACTTATACTGATTGGGCAGCAAAAGGGTATTGGATCGGCCTTATTATCGGTCTAGCATTTGGAGCAATCTTCCTGCTTATCCGTCTCTTTCAAGTTCAGAGAAAATATACAACGCAAAACAGCCGCTAATGATATACCGGCTGTTTTCTTCATGCATATTTTTTCTTGTAACGTGTAACATAATGAAAAAGAAAGGTGGATACATATGGACGAAAAACAAAAGAAACAATCATTCGATGAAGAATTCGCCCCTGAAATTTCACCTGGATATCGGCAAGATGTACATAAGCCACCGAAATATAAAAACACCTCTTTTTTAATGGGCATTACCATTTTTGCAGCTGTATTACTCGTACTCATCATTTTCGTCTATTTTTAATGAAAGGTGGCCTATTATATGAAGAAACAAGAATCTAATCGTTCAAAAAGAACTGTTAAAACAGAAAAAGGATATGCAGGAGATTCTGTCCATACACTGAAACAAGTTGAGCAAGGAAACTTATACATTGCTCAAAAAGAACTTGGGCAACAAAATGAAAATCTTTAAAATCCATTTACTCTTTGAAGTGCACCCGAATAGTGGTACATGAAAAAACCCCTCCGTTGAATTCGCATACTAAGTATGTAAATTCAACGGAGGGGTTTTTCATTTGAAGAGAAGCGTACATTACCCAGAAGAAGTAAAGTGGCAAGGGATTGATTTTATATTGACGGCCCCCAGTATTTTAGACGTATCTAAAACATTGAAGGCCCATTTGTTTTCTAGTTAGTCACTTATTACAAGTAAAAGCTGTTAAGTTATCTTACAGATTTTCTGCAAAAAGTTTCGGTAAAAATATACTGAATTGACTCATTTCTTCTACATTGTGTTTATATAAACCACTTAGATTAATAAATGGTGGTAATCCTTTCGGGAAAATGAATGTAGAAGTCATTACTGTACCGTTTTCGGATTTTTCGTATTGATGTATTACTTGTGAAATTACATCTTCATCATCATCTAAACATGAACCCATTAAAACATGGCTGTAATGGGTATTTATAGGACAATCTTTAGGATCTTCCCATCTAATTCTTAGCGGGAATTCTAGTCCATCTCCCGCAGATTCAATCGAAGCTGATATGGCTCCTACGTGTCCATGTACTTTAGGGTCAACTAACCACTTAAAATCCACATGTTCTTCTGGATGCCATAGTTTATATCGTTCAGAGTTATCAATATTATCCCACCACCAGTCAATCATTTCTGGTGTTAGGTCATTCAATGCATGTTCAACTACTATTGATACTTGGTTTTTCATTTTTGTACCCCCTATCTTTTAACCGACATAGTGTCGGTTATTTATATTTATTATTATAGTTTGTGTATCGCATGCGTTCAATAAACAGAAATAGCTGATCTGTTGTATTCTGAACACCTTATGAAAATATGTCTAAAAAAATTTAGGAGGAAAAAATTTAAAAATTCATATACTGATTTACGTATAGCTCATACTGATCTATAAAGTGAAACTTTAATCGGTGAGGATTTTGTTCGTCCTCTACTGATTATTAGCCCACATCAATCGGGCGTTTACCGGCAGTAAGGCTCCCACCGAACTTCTTTGCTCCAGCCGAATTTTGAAGTGCAAGTTTTACTGCCCGACAAATAGCGGGATAAAACTGCCACTTTATATGAACAAACCAAAAGCGTTACATATAGAGGGAATATTCTGATATCATAAACTGGAATACCCTAATTTTAACTTAGAAACGAGGAACAATTATGGACTCTTACAAACAATATATAAAAGAAGCTCTGCCTAATCTTTCTATACACTCATATAAACAAAATGAAGAAGGCTGGGATAACATAGCGGCTATAGTAAATGATGAACTACTATTTCGTTTCCCGCGAAAACTTGAATATGCAAAGCGGATTCCTTTAGAAAAGGAACTATGCAAACTTCTCTCTCATTCGCTACAAGAAATCGAGGTTCCACAGTATTGCCTATTATATAAAAATGATACTGATACTGCTCCGCTTTGTAGTTACTATACTCTCATTCACGGTGAACCGTTAAAAACAGAAATAGTTACGAAGTTAGAGCAAAAAGAACGGACAATAATTATTGCACAATTAGCTACTTTCCTTGCGGCTCTACATAGCATTCCTTTAAAACATGTTAAACCATTAGGATTTTCTATCGAAAAAACACTTACCTACTGGAAAGTGCTACAAACAAAATTAAATCAGTATGTTACTAACAGTCTTACTTCACTCCAAAAATCAGCCTTAAATCGTCTATTCGAAAATTTCTTTGCCAATATAGCTAAATCTACCTTTCAAAATACAGTTATTCATGCTGACTTTACACATCATCACATTTTATTTAACACCCTGAACAAAACCATTTCAGGTGTTATCGATTTTGGAGATGCTCAAATTGGCGATCCCGCTTTTGATTTTGCCGGGCTATATTATGATTTCGGACATGAATTTACTACATCTGTATATGAACAATACTGTTCCCTTATTTCTCACAATGATCCATTACTTATTCACCGTATCACTACCTTTTATCAATACAGCCCTTTACTACATAATATTATTTATAACTTTGAAACAAAAAATGAGCTTGAATTCATAGCGAGTACAGATCAACTGAAAGTGATACTGCAGGGATGAGATTACATTCTCTCCCTATAGTCCCTCTCTTCATACATCATTAACTTTTTATCCATTTCAACAATGACTTTATACAGTTGAAACGCCTGTAAAATTTGCAGTTGAATTCCAAAAGGAGCATTTTGTTCTTTTAACCATTGAAATACTTTCGTTTCATCTTTCATTAATTATTCCTCCTCTTATAAAGTGAAACTTTAATCAAGGGGGGATCCCCTATTGATTATCAGCCCTCACCAATCGGGCGACCCCAAAATAGCGGGATAAAATTTACTACAAATATACCGTAAATGATGAAAAGCTTTTCATGTCAATAATAAAAAGGATGCAAAATTGCATCCTTTAATGTACAATATTTTTCTTCTGCAACACTTTCTCTTTTGCCTCTTCTACTTGGCATTCACTACGAAAGGCACAGCTCATACACTCTGAACGATAATTACGCTCTGTGTAGTGTTCAGGTTGTTGCAGCATTTCTTTCATTCTAAATAAATCATCCATTCCAGTTATAATATCTTCCTGTTTTGGAATGTACTCATACTTAGTTCCTTCTATTAAATTAATAACTTCGATTTTTCCAGGAAGAATGCCGAAAGCTTTATAACTAAATACAGTCATTAGCTTCTGACAAAGAGCAAGCATTTCCTCATCCGCATCGACAACATACTTTTTAATTGTAAATGATTCTGTACTCCACTCACCAACTTCAAATGTCAATGAAATATGAACACCTAACTCTTCCATATATGTTCGAAACTTCTCATATAAAAATAACGGTGGCGCCTGACACTCAGCTCTTTCAACAAACTGTAATAAGTGATCTGTTAACTTCGCTAAAACAATATAGTACTCTGCTTTGGAAGCAAACATATTAACCCTTACTTTTTTCCAATATTTCTCTATTAATATTAAAAGTAAAATTTTCGTTTGTTGGCCCGCTGGTAGTGTGTAATACTCATTAATAATTTGATTCACAATCATTTGTGCTATTTGTTGCCATTCAAATGAAGATGGTTCTCTTCTTTTTATATGACGGAAATAAAATTTATGTGGACAACGCATAAAATCATATAAATGATAATCTGTCATCGTTTTAATTGAGATTCTCTCATGCAATTGCTCTTCATCTCCCTTCTGCCATTAAGAAAGGTGTTTTACAAATTCAGCTCCAAACTGTAAACATTTCTCTACATCTTCATCTTCTGGCGTTAACTCTACTTTTAGTCCTTCTAACACAACTGCTGCCCCGCGCTCCTGCAGCTTTTCTATTAAAATATCAACCGCTACACCGTATTTCGGATAAGCCGAGTCACAAGAACCGAATGCTGCTGCTTTTTTACCAGTTAAGTTAATCGCATCCATTGCATCATAAAAATCTAAGAAATCATCAGGAAGGTCACCGTCTCCCCAAGTATAGGCTCCTAAAATAATACCATCATATTGTTCTAATATAGAAGCTTCTGGTGTATCCATAATATCAATGACTTCAATCTCATTTTCTGTTTCACGAATCACACCCGCAATATGATCGGCCATTTCCTCTGTATTTCCACTCATACTTGCATAAATCATTATTAACTTACTCAACTGAATCTCTCCCTTTACTATGTATCGCTTTTTCTGTTTGACTTGTATTCTTCTCGTCTGCATATTCAGAACGAATTACATTTCGTTGCCACTCAATATGCTTATCGACATCTTTATTTTTATTTTCTAATCCCCTTCGTAAAAGGTGAAATGTTTTTCTCATTAAAGTTCCTCATCTGTTTCATTGATAATAATTATCAATTTCAATTATATCATTAGATTAATTGAAATTGATTATCAAAGTCAATAACTATTTTTAAAAAAATAGTTAAAATGTACAAGCTTGTCCGTTAGCTATTCATATACTATAAATGAGCATAGTTCTTTCTCAGCCCTCTCTGACGGAAGAAATAGAAGCAACTGCGATAGAGCGCAGTTGCTTTTTTTTTACTTTTCTATGATTTTAGTAACCTTATCGTTGTTTCTAAAAATAATTCTACTCCATAAATTAAAGCCGATTCATCCACATCAAATTTCGGATGATGATGGGGATAACAAGTATCCATATTTGTATTCCCTGTTCCTAATTTAATGAAACAGCCAGGTGCTTTTCTTAAATATGCAGAAAAATCTTCTCCTCCCATAGAAGGTTCAAGATGCACAATACGCTGATTTCCGAACAATTTCATCGCGCTTTCTTCTACTATTTTTGTAATGTACTCATTATTAACAACTGGATCATATCCGTAACGATACGTATATGTATAATCCCCTCCATGTGCTTCTGTAATTCCTTTCACAATTTGCTCAATTTTCTCTTTTGCTTCCGCTCTTAATGTTTGATTAAAAGATCGAACAGTTCCCATTAAAGTTGCTGCACTAGGAATGATATTATCGGCCATTCCCCCATGAAATTGTGTTACTGACACTACCCTATGCATAAAAGCACTTGTGTTTCTTGATACGATATATTGTAAGTTTGTAATAATCTGTGCTCCGATAGCGATAGGATCTATCGTTTCTTCTGGCCGTGCCGCATGACCGCCCTTTCCTAAAATTTCAATTGTAAACACGTCTGGCGCTGCCATCATAGGACCATATACAATACCTATTTTCCCGCTCTCCAATCCAGACATAACATGCAAACCTATTACATAATCAA
The DNA here is from genome assembly GCF_001884205.1 of Bacillus sp. NH11B. NCBI lineage: Bacteria > Bacillati > Bacillota > Bacilli > Caryophanales > Bacillaceae > Bacillus > Bacillus sp. NH11B. The sequence continues at coordinate 10,915 of NZ_MAOG01000019.1, forward strand.
CGCCGTCCATAACACCGGCCTCTACCATTTCTTGTCCGCCACCAGGGTACACTTCCTCTGCGTGCTGAAAGAATAGACGAATCTCACCATCAAAATCTTCCTTTATATTTGATAGCGCCTCTGCTGTACTTAACAAAATAGCTGCGTGAGCATCATGCCCGCATGCATGCATTATTCCTTTATTCATAGACGTATAAGGTTTCCTTGTCTCCTCTTGAATTGGTAACGCATCTATATCAGCTCGAATCGCAACTACTTTCCCTTGTTGCCTTCCTCTTTTAATTGCTAGCACACTGTACTGCGTTGGTCTCGTTACTTCAAAAGAAGAAAATGAGCATAATGTATCATATATAAATTGTGAAGTTTCTTTTTCATAAAACGATAATTCCGGATACTTATGGAAATGCCGTCTCCATTTCATTATATTTTCTTCCGAAATAAGACTCTTCCACACTCTATTCATGATAATTCCCTCCTTTTAATAGGATCTAGAAATTTAAAGTTTGCTCAGTCTCTACCGATTAATAGGAAACAAATATTATATTTTCGCGTATTCTTATAATCCACTTTTATGTATTCATACAATCCACTTTCTATTTACATGTCAAACCCATTACAAATTCATGCTGAATGTAATATAATTGCTAAGTTAGGGATTTTCTTTTTTAGTATTTAGTGCTAATATCAGAAAAGAGCCTTTTGTCTTATTTTTACCTAAAATGTGGAATTTTGTTTTTTTCACAATAATGTAGGACATGATACCTACAAAGAGCTATTATTTCATTAAGAGAGGGAAAGACATGGAAAGATTAAAAGAGATATGGTCTCGACCACTCACACAATGGGTTGCAAAAACGGTTTATTACCTTGCAATTTTATTTGCATTACTTTGGTTGTATGGATTCCATGATACAAACACAAGTACATTTATTTACAATGAATTCTAGGGTGGGAACGTTATGAAGTTATTAGAACAAATTGAAAAGTGGGCTGCAGAAACGCCTGATCAAACCGCTTTTGTTTGGCGAGATGCGAAAATTACGTACAAACAATTAAAGGAAGATTCTGATGCGTTAGCACATTGGATTTCTTCTGAGTATCCAGATGATCGTTCACCAATTATGGTGTATGGCCATATGCAACCTGAAATGATTATTAACTTTTTAGGATGTGTAAAAGCTGGACATGCTTACATTCCTGTAGATTTATCTATCCCAGCTGATCGTGTACAACGTATCGCTGAAAATTCTGGTGCGAAATTACTTTTATCAGGGACCGAAGTAACTGTAACTGATTTACCCGTTCGCATTGTAAGTGAAGACAACTTAAAAGATATTTTCTTTACTCATAAAGGGAAAACTCCAAATCCTGAACATGCGGTAAAAGGTGATGAGAACTTCTACATTATTTACACATCAGGAAGTACAGGTAATCCGAAAGGGGTTCAGATTACTTATAACTGCCTTGTTAGCTTTACAAAATGGGCTGTAGAAGATTTCAACTTACAAACAGGGCAAGTATTCTTAAATCAAGCACCTTTCTCATTCGATTTATCTGTAATGGATATTTACCCATCATTAGTAACAGGTGGTACACTTTGGGCAATCGATAAAGATATGATTGCACGTCCAAAAGACTTGTTTGCTTCTTTAGAGCAATCGGATATACAAGTATGGACTTCGACACCATCTTTCGCAGAAATGTGTTTAATGGAAGCATCTTTCTCTGAGAGTATGCTACCAAACATGAAAACATTCTTATTCTGCGGTGAAGTATTACCAAATGAAGTGGCTAGAAAATTAATTGAGCGTTTCCCAAAAGCAACAATTATGAACACTTATGGTCCAACAGAAGCTACTGTCGCTGTAACAGGTATTCACGTTACAGAAGAAGTGCTTGATCAATACAAATCACTTCCAGTTGGCTACTGTAAATCAGACTGCCGCCTTCTTATTGTGAAAGGAGATGGTACGATTGCACCTGATGGTGAAAAAGGTGAAATCGTAATTGTCGGTCCAAGCGTAAGCGTTGGATATTTAGGAAGCCCTGAATTAACAGAAAAAGCATTTACTATGATTGACGGTGAGCGCGTCTATAAAACAGGCGATGCTGGCTATGTTGAAAATGGTCTTCTATTCTATAATGGTCGTCTTGATTTCCAAATTAAGCTTCATGGTTATCGAATGGAATTAGAAGAAATTGAGCATCATCTTCGTGCGTGTTCTTACGTAGAAGGAGCAGTTATTGTTCCAATTAAAAAAGGTGAAAAATACGATTATTTATTAGCGGTTGTTGTTCCTGGAGAACATTCATTTGAAAAAGAATTCAAATTAACATCTGCAATCAAAAAAGAACTCAATGAGCGATTACCAAACTACATGATTCCACGTAAATTCATGTATCAATCTTCTATTCCAATGACACCAAATGGAAAGGTAGATCGCAAAAAATTATTGAGTGAGGTTACAGCATGACCGCATATGGATCATTTTATTTTTTCGCTATAGTGGGCATTTTATTAATACCTACTATCATAGCTGGATTAAAAGGTAAAATGTTGCGTAAATATAATGCCTTTTTAACATTATTAATGCTTGTTATTATCTTCTCTGATAAGCCAAAGCAAGCAATAATGTTAGCCGCATTTATTATTTGGCAATACGCCCTTATTAAAGGCTATTTATTATTAAGAAAACAAAATAATAGTACATCTAGGTTTTATATAGCTGTTATTTTATCGATTTTACCGCTTATTTTGGCAAAAATCGCACCGTTTGTACCTGAGCTAAAGTTTGTCGTATTTTTAGGAATGTCCTATGTAACATTTAGAGCAGTACAAATGGTATTTGAAGTTCGTGATGGCTTAATTAAAGAGCTTTCCTTCTTTAATTTTTGGGAATTCGTTTTATTCTTCCCAGCTATCTCAACAGGACCTATCGATCGTTACCGCAGATTCCAAAAAGATATTCAAAAGCCACCTAGTGCAGAAGAATATCAAAACTTACTATATACAGGGCTAAACCGTATTTTCCAAGGTTTCTTGTATAAATTTATTATTGCTTACTTAATAAAGCAATATTTTATGGATCCGGCATTCGCTCAGCAAGATACAATCCTATCAAATATGATCTACATGTATAGCTATAGTTTATATTTATTCTTTGACTTTGCTGGTTATAGCTCATTTGTAATTGGTGTAAGTTATATGATGGGAATTAAAACTCCAGAAAACTTTAATAAACCATTTATTAGTCGTAACATTAAAGACTTCTGGAACCGCTGGCACATGAGTTTATCATTCTGGTTCCGTGACTTTATTTACATGCGTTTCGTCTTTTTTGCAACGAAGAAAAAGCTAATTAAAAACCGTTACACAATTTCGTATATCGGTGCATTTTTAAACTTTTTCATCATGGGAATATGGCATATTACTGGTGAGCATGTGTATCAATACATTATTTATGGTCTTTATCACGCTGCCTTGTTTATCTTGTTCGATATTTTCGAACGAAGAAACAAGAAGCATAAGTTTTGGCCAAATAATAAATTTACGCATGTCCTTGCGATTGTAATTACGTTCCACGTTGTATGTTTCGGTTTCCTAATCTTCTCTGGACACCTTAACAGATACTTTTAATGCACCCTTCTTATACTATTAAGAAGTTGCACATATAATATATTTCGGATATAAAGGAGATTTTAAAAATGGCAGAATTCAAAGAACAAGTATTAGATATTTTAGAAGAAGTATGTGAAAACGATATTGTGAAAGAAAACTTAGATGTTCAATTATTTGAAGAAGGTATTCTTGATTCTTTCGCTGTAGTATCTTTATTAGTTGAATTCCAAGAGCGTTTAGATATTGAAGTTTCTATTTCTGATTTTGACCGTGATGAGTGGGCTACACCAAATATGGTTATTAAGAAGTTGGAAGAAATCCGATGAACAAAGCAAAATTTGGTCCGATGCTTTTAGCATTGGCCCTTTTTGCTGTATTCTTACTTATTCCTACGCGCTTCCTACTTCCACTTTTAAGTGATGAGAAAGTAGAACAAGCTGCGACTTCTTTAAAAGAAGAAAAGATTCAAAGTATGATTTTACAGCAAAAGATGTTAGCAGATCCGAAATATCTTCCGATGTACGGTTCATCGGAATTCGCACGTATGGATGCTTTTCATCCATCGAACTATTTCAAAGTAAAGCCTGAAGGATTCACACCATTCCTGCTTGGACGCGGCGGAACACAAGACCTTGTACATGTATTAAACTTCGCATCTACAATGGATCAATTGAAAGATAAAAAAATGATATTCGTTCTTTCTCCGCAATGGTTTGTACCACAAGGTATTGATGAGACACACTTTGCACCTAACTTTTCAAAACAACAAGGTTACCACCTCATTTTCAACGATGATTTAAAACCTGAAATGAAAAAACAAATTGCGAAGCGTTTATTAAACTTTGAGATTGTAAAAAAAGAAACTTTACTAAAAATTTCGCTTGAAGGTATCGCCTACGATGATACAAAGTATAAAGTAAAAGCACTTGCTGCTAAACCTTTCGCTTATATTTATCGTAACATTTTAGATCGTAAAGATTTATTTACAGCAATGTTTGATATTAAGCCGCATAAAGAAACGCTTGATCCATCATTGAAACAAATGAACTGGGAAGAGACTCGTAAGCATGCTGATCAAACAGGCGCAGTAGAATCAGGCTCTAACGAATATGGTATCGAAGATGATTACTTCAATAGCAAAATTAAGAAGAAATTAAAGCAACGTGAAGGTTACTTAAAAAATGATGCTTATGACCAATCACCAGAGTATGAGGATTTACAAATTGTACTTGATTTATTAAAACAATCTGGTGCAAAACCACTCTTCATTTCTGTTCCTGTAAAAGGTCCTTGGTATGATTACGCTGGCTTCCCGAAAGAAAAACGCGAATTATACTACAATAAAGTTCATGAGCAAATTAAGAAAGCTGGCTATCCAATTGCTGACTTCTCAAATCATGAATATGATAAGTACTTCTTAAAAGATCATATGCACTTAGGTTGGAAAGGCTGGGTTTACATCGACGAGGCCATCCAACAATTTTATAAAACAAACTAATGAAAAGACCGCTTGAATTATTCAAGTGGTCTTTTTCTATATATATTTTGTAATTGTTCAATTACATCTTCTACTTCTTTCATGACCCGCTCCACTACGTGCTGAGCTGGCTCTATTCGTGCTAATGATGATGCTTGTCCCGCCCAAAGCGACATATACTCTCCCTTATTTTGCTTCGCTGCTTCTTGGCGTATTTTAGAAGTTAATACATTTTGGACTGGATACATCGGAAGCCCTTCTTCTTTTTCTTCATGTCTCTCTATAAATTCATTACGAATACCCCGTGCATATTTCCCGGAAAACGCACGGGTTACAGTTGTACTCGTATCTGTACTTTGTAATACGGCCTCTTTATATGCATCATGTGTAATACTTTCTTCACTCGTTAAAAAGGCTGATCCCATTTGAACAGCTTCTGCCCCTAACGCAAATGCCGCAACAAGCCCTTGTCCGTTCATTACACCACCTGCTGCGACAATCGGAATATGAGGTACTGCTGCTACTAATTGTGGAATTAACGCAAACGTACCAATCATAGCTTCACGTTCTTTCCCGATAAACGTTCCTCTATGCCCTCCTGCCTCGCTACCTTGCCCGACGATAATATCTACCCCTAACTTAGCAAGTGCTTTCGCTTCCGCTACATGGGTAGCTGTTCCGATAACTTTTATCCCTTCCCTTTTCAAATCATCTATTTCTTCTTTTTCTAACGTTTGAAATGCAAAACTAACGACTGGTACCTTTTCCTCTAGTAGTACTTGTAATTGCGCTTTATAGCTTTTCGGCAGCTTTAGCGCCTGCTCTCCCTCTATACCTAGTTCTCTATTCACCGCTTCAAGTAATACGTTCGCCTCTTTTACCTTTTCTTCTTCTATCTTTATCTCTTTTGTTAAAAGTAAATTAACACCAAATGGTTTATCTGTTAACTCCCTTATCTTATAAATAGCTTCACGAATTTTTTCTGGGCCCATATAGCCAGCTCCAAGCGTACCTAACCCTCCGCCATTACTTACAGCTGCAACGAGCTCTGGCGTTGTAATAGCACCTGCCATCCCCGCTTGAATAATAGGATTTTTCACTTGTAAGATCTCTGTAACTCGGCTTGTAAACATCTTTTCCCCTCCTACTTTCCTTATACCTTCTTTATATGACATACTTTCCCCTCCTTTTACAAGGATTGAACCATCACTACGCGAATATATTGAAAGAGAAGGAGGGAATACAATGATTTATCCAAATGCATTAAAACAAGGTGACACTGTAATGGTTATCGCTCCATCAGGCCCACCAACGTCCGAAAATGTTTTAAAAGGCGTGAAAGTATTAAAAGAGATGGGATTATCCGTAATAATTGGAAAGAGTGTTTATGAAAAATATGGATATTTAGCTGGAAGTGATCAAGTTCGTCTTGATGATATACATGAAGCATTCGCAAATACTGAGGTCAAAGCGGTTTTTTGTGCACGGGGTGGTTACGGAAGCGCTCGCCTTCTCCCTTACATTCAATATGAAATTATTCAACAAAATCCAAAAATTTTTTGGGGATATAGCGATATTACGGCTTTGCATATCGCTTTTTCACGTTATGCGGAGCTGGTTACTTTTCATGGCCCAATGATTGAAGAATTAGGCAAAGGTATAGATTCTCTCTCTTTATCTTCTTTCAATCAACTTTTCCATCCGTATTCATCTATCTTATATGCATCAGAATGTATCGTACCTACCTCTCCATGTACAGTTACAGGCACATTAGTTGGAGGGAATTTAACTGTATTAACAAGTATAATTGGCTCGCCCTATGAGATAAATACGGCAAATAAACTTTTATTGCTTGAAGATATTGGTGAAGAACCGTACCGCATTGACCGGATGTTAAATCAACTACTTTTATCTGGACAGTTTAATGAATGCAGTGGCGTAATTTTTACAAGTTGTCACGACTGCAACCCTTCTAAACCATCCCAATCATTGCAAACAATATTATATGAATATTTCACACCATATAATATACCTGTGCTATTCGGTTTACCAATTGGACATATAAGCCCAAATATCGGTATTCCCCTCGGAGCTACAGCAACAATAAATACAAATAACAAAACTGTTTCTATTTCTACTGGTATAGCCACTCCTTGTTCAAATTAAAAAGGAAAAGCTACTAAGCTTTTCCTTTTACTTATAATAATTAAAGATTCGTCCAGATGCGATATCTGCGATTTCTTCTGGAATAAATGTTTTACTCATATCTGTTCCAACATTTAATACAGCTGTCGCATCTTTCTCGATGCTACCAAATAATTCTTTTCCACGTATCGTAATAAGGGGTGTCCCTTCTGGCAACACATCTTTTACAAATTCCAATTGCGTAAAGAATGGAACGATCCATCTGTCCTCTCCTTGGAAATGACGCAAACGAAGTGTGCCTTCTGTTGCCCCGTCCTCTGCTTCTAATGAACCAGCAACATAAAACTCCGTTGTTAAGAGCAATTCATAAAATTCCTTTTGCTTTTGTTTATCCTCTCCTGCTAAAACGAGTACTTCTTCTATTTTCTTTACTGGAATTTGCTTCATATGATGCCACCCCTATTTTCAAAATGATTATACTTAAATTATACGAAATATTCTTATTTTTTTCTACATAATTCCGCAATTATTTTCTTAAAATAATTTTAAGACATCTTCAGTCATAACGATTTTAGCAAATTCATCATGCAAGTTTACAAGTGTCATATTGTGAATGTCCTCTGCACTATACTCTATCCCGTCCAGACCTTTACGATTGAATGTAGCCGTCGCATCGCTCACTAAATACGTTGTAAATCCTAAATTACCTGCCATCCGTGTTGTAGTCTCCACACAATGATTTGTTGTTAATCCTACAATCACTACAGTATTACATTTTTGCTCTCTTAATTGTTCTTCTAAATTTGTCCCAATGAACGCGCTATTAACAGATTTCTGAATAATCACCTCATCTGGCAGCGGTTTCACTTCTTCCTTAAAATTCACCGTTTCCGCATATTGATAAAACATCGACTGAACATCTTCTTTATTTACATGTTGAATATGAAAAACTGGTAGTTTCCTTTTTCTCCACTCTTCTAACAAACTTTTCATATTTTCTTCCGCGAAAAGGTTATTCCTCATGCCCCAGTACGGCAAGTTGAATGCTTCTTGTACATCAATGATTAGAAGTGCTACTTGATTAAGCATACTATCCTCCTATTTAATTGGGCTGTAATTGAAACAGAAAACCAAGTTGCTGCGACGCAGTAATAAAACAAATATACGTGCAAAGCTCTACAATTTCTTTTTCCGTCCAATATTGTTTTAAGACATGAAACATATTATCATTTATCGCCTTTCGGTCATGGACAAATGTATGTGCAAAAGTAACTGCTACACTAATTTCTTCTACCTTTTGCATATCATCAGGTCTTCCCTTTGCCATACAGTATGGACATTCATTCCCATACGCTAGTGTTCGTCTCACTTGCTCCTTCAACTCTGCTGAAAGAGTTCCTTTATTGTACATTGTATCCTCTAACGCACTCCACGAATGTAATATATCAGGATTATGACCTAATAACTTTTGAAACTTTGTATCTCCTACATTTGATAATGAAATCCTCTCCATCATTTCCCCTCCTATTTCCTTCTGTTTTATTGTAAAATAAATAAAGTTCACTTTACATTTCATATGAATCTTAATTTATATTTTTCCTTTACAAAAAATATCATTTCACTGGAGGTTTATTTACAAATGCAACTAGACCGTGTTGATCGAAAAATTTTAAATGAATTATATAATGATAGTCGCCTTTCCATGCGCGAATTAGCAAAACGAGTAAACTTATCCGCTCCGTCTACTACAGAACGTGTTCGTAAACTCGAAAGTGAAGGCGTTATTCAAAAATACACAATCGATATCGATTATAAGAAAGCTGGACTCGTTTTAGATTGCATTTTAGAAATTACTTTAAAAAATGGTGATACAACACGTATGCAACAGTTTATTCAGTCTTATCCACCTGCAAGTTTTTGTTACCGAGTAACAGGAAGCTTATGCTATATTGTAAAAATTTCTGTTCCTTCACTCGTAGAACTTGAAGAATTTATTAATGATGTTTCTTCATATGCAACGACAGTTTCTCATATCGTATTATCAGAAGTATCTCTTACTCCGGATATTGAACATATCTTCCCAGAAGTTTAATTTATTTTTATTCATAAAATATTAAAAAACCCCTTACAATAAGAATAAAAATAATATATTATGTATTAAAATACATAAAGTTCGAGAAAGGGGCTTTACATTGAAAATCTGGTTTTATGAAAAAACGGCACAATTAGACGACTTGCTTGGTATTTGGGACAATGTTCCGACCATCCCTCGAATTGGCGAAAAAGTGGAGCTTTTAAAAACAGTCCGCACTGTTACAGATATAAAATATGTAAAGAACGGTAATAATTTTCGTGTAGAAATTATTACAAATTAAAAAGTAGCTCCTAGCGAGCTACTTTTTAATTATCTATCATGTGCTTTCTTTATTATAATTTTATCTTCTTCTACAGAAACTGTTACATAATCATTTTCCTCTAACCGAAGCTTATTTACAGCTTCATCTGATAGTTCTACAGCCATTAATCTATCCGTTACGATCACTTGGCTATATATTTCATTTTCTTCTGATGTATTCACGACTTTTTCTTCGTCTATGAAGCGAACAGGTGGCACACCAACTTCTTTTACTGTACGCCATTGTTTCCAAATGTAAGGAATTAACCACAGTAACCCAACAACCGCAAGGCCAATACCAATCCATAAATTACTTTGTGCCTGCAATTCCGTAATTGAGATTGCATCACTTCCCTCTCCACTTACAAATTGTATACTTGTCGCAATCAAATTATTAAGAGCGTGCACAGCAATATTCGTCCATATATTTTTTGTCTTTATGTATAGAAGGCACATAATAACACCGAACATGAAAGCACCGATAACATCAAAATGTCCTAGTCCAAAAATCAGAGAGGATATAATAACCGCTCGTTTAATCCCCCATTTATAAGCCATTCGCTGTAAAAAGAAGCCCCTAAATATAACTTCTTCCATAATAGGTGCTAATACACATGCTGAAATGAAAGTAAATATCGTCATATATATGTTACTCGTATTAATAACATTTCCGTCTTCTAACATAATAATTAAGAAATCAGGTAAAGTATGTGCTAATATATAGAATTGAATTTGGGATATACCGACTGAAAAAATCATTCCCATTATCGTTGCTAATATAATTAACCCCCAATGTAACCGGCTGGGCTTATCAAAAAAACTTTTAAAAACAACATTATTTTTACTTGTTTTTAAATATAGCCATAATAGTGGAAATACGAAAAATATTGATATTTGTGACATGAACTCTATCGTATTGTCAGAAGCTCCTGATAAACTTAATGGAATCATCGTTAGGAATATCCCTATAATCATCCATCCAAAAAAACTACGTAGCCTTATACGTGAAAATGCATATTGCATATTGAACACCTCCAGAGATAGTAAAAATAAAGTGAAACTTTAATCAGCCCTCACCAATCGGGCTTTTACGGGCAGTTGATTCCCCACCTAACTTCTTTTCTTTCGCTGAATTTTGAGGTGAGGGTCTTACTGCCCGTTAATGCGGGATAAATGGTCGGATAACTAAATTATAATATGAATATAGTTGAAAATCTTCCTATTTTTCTCAAATAATTTCAAACAACATATCTCTTAAAATACCGTATTACTGTTCTTCCAGTTAAAATCTAGGAGAGCGTTATGTAATAAAAATCCCCGTTAACACGGGGATTTTCTCTATTATAATACGTCACGTTTTTGGAATAATACACTTGATGCTACAAGTAATACAGCAAAGTATACAACTACAAGTAATAATGAAGTTGTATACGTAAATTCTGTAAATGGTGGTTCCATTCCACCACTAACTAATTTATTGCTATCGTAAATACTTAAATTTAAATGGAAGAACACAACAAATTTCGCTACACCTTTTGCAAACATCATTAGTACCATATTAATTACTCCTTGTAAGAAAAACAGGAACATCGTAATAATTAATGGTAATACAGAATTTCTAAATACGTTTGCTAAGAAAAATGCAAGCGTCGCAAAGAAAAATGGTGATAAAAGTTGATATACAATTGTTTTTAATACAATTCCTAATGTTAATTCAGTTTTACTACCATCCATTACAATTCCGCCAATAATCATTGCGATTAACGTGCTAGCAAATATGATAAATAATATAGTAAGTAACACTGTAATATATTTAGAGAACAAAACTGTAATTCGTTTTCTCGGACGGATTAATAACTGCTTAATTGTACCTTTTTGAAACTCATCAGTAATTGTACGAGAAGCAATCGTGATTCCAAAAATTGTTGCAAATAAGATAATTAAACCAATCTCTGAGCTTACAAAATCGAAATATGATCCTTTAAACTCATTTCCTCCTCCCCATTTCAGCATCCCTAAAACTCCCAAAATCTCCAATGCTGTAATTACACCTATTAAAATGTACATACCTTTTTTCGCATGTAACTTCAAAAATTCATTTTGAATTAATTTAAACATTACGCTTTCACTCCCCCTGTAATCGCTAAGAACTCATCCTCTAACGTTTTATTTTGAACTGTCACACCGTACACAAGTACATCAGCATGCACTAACTGTTTTACAATTTGCGGAATCTCTTCTTTCATTATAGATGTCACAATTACATTTCCTTGTACTTTCCCTTTAATAATTTCGTTCGCTTTCTGAACTTGACCTACTTCAAATACAACTACAACTGTTTCATCATCTTTCGCTTGTTCATGTAAGTTATACTCTTGTACAAACTCACCTTGCTTTATAATAACAACGCGATCACACATTAATTCAATCTCACTTAATAAATGACTTGATACAATGACCGCAATATTTTCTTCTTTCGCTAATCGTTGTAAATAATCACGAATTTGGCGAATACCAGCTGGATCTAATCCATTTGTCGGTTCATCTAAAATTAATATTTTCGGCTGATGAAGTAACGCCTGTGCAATTCCTAAACGCTGTTTCATACCAAGTGAGTATGTTTTTACCTTTTTATGAATGGCATGCTCTAATTCAACAAGCTTTACAATTTCAGCAATGCGTTCTTTACTAATTGGGGTAATTGCCATGTTTGCAAACTGCTTTAAGTTCTGCATACCTGTCATATAATCATATAGCTCAGGATTTTCTACAATTGCGCCAATTTGCTCTAACGCCTTTTCACGCTCCGTGCGAATGCTATGACTACAAATTGTAATATCGCCTTCTGTCATTGATATAAGACCTGTCATCATCCGGATTGTCGTCGTCTTACCACTTCCATTTGGTCCAAGGAAACCGTACACTTCTCCTTCTTGAACTTCAAATGATAAACCGCGAATAATTTCTGTTCCACCAATTCTTTTTCGAACATTTTCTAATTTTACTACTACGTTTCCCAATGCTGATTCCTCCTTTAAACTTCTAGTTTTTTGTCGATTATGCGACCTGTTATATAAACAAGTAAAATAAATACTCCGACAGAAAAACAAATACTATATATATTCATAAGTTTTTCTTGATAGAGCAGCACATTTGCTCCTGATGATTCATCTATATACACTAACTTTGTTATTAAAGACGCTGTAGGAGCAAGACCACCCAACATTCCGTATATAGTTCCCAATACTTTTGTTACTATTAAAAATAAGAAAAATATAATTGGATATTCTAACTTCTTCTTTTTCAAAGAAAACACTTTAACGCTAGCTACTACAAAAAGCAAAACAAGCAATATACTAGAAAAATTAAATATATATATAATAGTACTAAATAGGTGCTTTAATGGATTTAATACACTTTGGGTAAATAACACTTCATAGAGCTCTGTACCTTTTATTATTTTCATAGAAATACTATATAAAAAAATAGAACCTATTACTTCAAAAATAAATAAACCAATTGCAGTATATAACAATATTGCTAAAACAATTTTTTTACCTGATATCGGTGTTAACCGAAATAATGTGCTTTCAGTCATTTTTCCAAATGCAGAAAATGCCTGAATAAATATCAATGCTAAAAAGATTATATATACTAGGATAACCAAACCAACTATAATTGTTTGCCTTACCTCTCCTGATTCTTGCTTAATATAATTCCCCAAACTTACGAAAGCTACAGCTACAACGAATATAAATGATAACAATGAAATAATAATTTGCCTTTTATTTACATTGTACATATATATTATGCTCGACTTCACCTTCTAAACACCTCCTTAAACACATCCGTGACAGCTTTTCCTCTCTGAAAACGTAACTCTTCTACATTTTCGTGAAGTACAATTTCTCCATCTTTTAAAAAGACTACTTCATCAAAAATATTTTCAACTTCATTTATTAAATGAGTTGAGATTAGTATTGTACAATCTTCTCTATAAAATTGTAGAATGAGATCTAATACGTGCTCTCTAGAAACTAGATCAATCCCGCCAAGTGGTTCATCCAGTACATATAACTTCGCTTTTCGAGAAAACGTTAAAATAATTTGAAGCTTTTCCACCATCCCTTTTGATAATGCTGTAATTTTTTCTTCTAACGGTATTTTAAATTCCGCAATCGTATCTACTGCTTTTTGAATATCAAAATCTTTATAAAAATCTCGATAGAAAAATAAAGCATCTTTTACAGTCATCCAATCATCAAAAACTGGCTTATCAGACATAAATGAAACGATTTCTTTCGTCTCTAATCCTACTTTTTTACCGTTAATTGCTATACTACCTTCTGAAGGATGCTGCAGGCCTGCAATCATTTTCAATAACGTGGTTTTCCCACTTCCGTTATCCCCAACAAGCCCAACAATTTTTCCTTCTGTAATCTCTATATTTAACTCACGGATCACTGCTTTTAATCCGTACCGCTTCCATAAGTTTTCTATTTTTAATAACTCTGTCATTCGCTCTCCTCCCTTTTCTCATGTAATGAAGAACGAAGGATTGTAACGATTTCTTCTTCTGAAAAACCTAAATTGTCCATTCCATCTATAAAAGAATGAAGTAATTCTCTCGCCATATCTTTTCGCAGCTCCATAATTTTCTCCCCTTCATTCGTTACATATCGTCCCATTCCTCTACGCGTTACAACAACTCCATCCCGCTCTAGTTCTTGAAATGTACGTTGAATCGTATTTGGATTTACTTGTAATTCACTCGCTAATTCACGTACAGAGGGAATTTTATCGCCAGGCAATAAATGACCCGTTACAATTTCTTTTTTTATGTATTCCATTACTTGGATGTAAATTGGTGTGTTTGGAGAAAACTCGATTTTCATTTCTCCCCTCCTGTCTTAGTGTGTTAGTTAAATAGTACACTAAGACAAGCGTCATGTAAATACTTCCAATTAAAAATGTAATAAAAAGGCAGTGTAACTTTTCGTTACACTGCCTTTTTGTAATAACATATAAATATATTACTTGTTTGAATTTAAATTCATTTTACTTTTACTTGATTTAGCACGGATTTAAACGTATTAATCACTGTATCTACTTCTTCATAACTAATTGTAAGGGATGGTTCAATACGAATTGTTTTTGAGTTAATTAATGTTCCCGCAACGAGAATACCTTGATCAAACATTGCCTTTGACACTTCGTAACCAATCTCGTCTTTATGGAATTCAATACCAATCATTAAACCTTGACCACGAATTTCAAAGATTTTATCTTCGTGTCCTTCTGCTGCTTGTTTCAATCCATTTAAGAAATACGCCCCAACTTCAGCAGCACGTTCTGGTAATTTTTCTTCCAATAATACATGGATTGTTGCAATTGCAGCAGCACATGCGAGAGGATTCCCGCCAAACGTTGTTGTATGCATAAATGGATTTTCAAACCAGCTTTGGAATACTTTTTCTTTCGCAACAATAGCTCCCGCTGGCATTACACCTCCACCAAACGCTTTCGCAAGACAAATAATATCCGGCACAACATCATATAAATCTGCTGCAAACATTTTTCCTGTACGGCCCATTCCAGTTTGTACTTCATCGAAAATAAGGACCGAATCAAACTCATCACAAAGCTCTCGCACTTGTTTCAAATAATTTTCTGGAGGTAAAATAATGCCGCCCTCCCCTTGAATTGGCTCCAAAATAACTGCTGCAACATCTTCTCCTACTAATGCACATGTCTCAAATGTTTTTCTCATCATATCAATATCGCCAAATGGGACATGACGGAAACCCGGAATTAATGGTAAAAATGGCTTACGGAACATTCCTTTTGCCGTCCCAGATAAAGCACCAAGGCTCTTACCATGGAAAGCACGAGTTGTAGAAATGAAAGTTGTTCGTTCACTATACATTTTTGCTAGTTTTAATGCTGCCTCTACACTTTCTGTTCCACTATTTGTGAAGAAGGCATATTTCAAATCACCAGGTGTAATATCCGCTAAAATCTTTGCAAGAATCGCTCGAAGTGGATCTAGTAAATCCTGACTGTGCAATGCTTGACGCTTTAATTGATCTGTTACAGCTTTTACTACTTTCGGATTACGGTGACCAACATTATAAATTCCGAATCCACCTAAACAGTCAATGTATTTCTTACCATTAATATCCATAAAACAAGATCCTTCATCAGACCATTCTACTGCTGCAAATTGTCCATCTTTTGTTACTGTTTTTCTATAAGCAAGAAAACCAGGATTCACATGCTCTCTAAATCCGTCTACTGTTTCTTTTTGAATCCAATTTGCCTCTTCTTCAGATACTTTTTCTTTTTCAATTAACTGTAGTACTTTCGTAATATACTCATTTACATTTAATTCTTTCTCATTCAATTTATTTTTCACGTTCGTTTCCATCTAATTCACCTCTACATTTTTTTTATTTGCAAACCAACCAATAGGTTCTACTTCTAGATTTATATTAATCTGCTTAATTTCTTGAAATTCTTCTAAACCAAACGTTCCTAGACTACGACCTATACCACTTTGCTTATATCCGCCCCAAGGCGCCTCATTGTATGTTGGATGATAGCTATTAATCCACGTAATTCCTGCGCGAAGCTTGCGAATTACACGCATTGCTTTCGCACCATCAACAGTAAATACCCCTCCAGCTAAGCCATAATCTGTACCATTTGCTAACTCAATTGCTTCTTGTTCATTTTCAAACTTTTGAATTACTACAACAGGACCGAAGATTTCTTCCTGGACAATGCGCATATCAGGTTTTACATTAACAAAGACCGTTGGTTCAATAAAGAAACCCTGATCTTTTCCATCTGTCAGTATTCGCTTACCTCCACAAGCAATGTCTGCGCCTTCGTCTTTCCCAATTTCAATGTAGCGTAATACTTTTTCCATATGTTCTTGACTTACAAGTGGTCCCATTTCTGATTCAGGATTATCACCAGGCCCAACGTTAATTTGCTGCGCTCTCTCTACAAAACTATTAACAAATTTATCGTAAACGCTTTCTTCAACAAGGATTCTCGATCCTGCTGAACATACTTGTCCGCTACCTGCATAAATACCAAATAGTGCATAATCAATCGCCGTTTCAAAATCTGCATCTGCAAAAATAATATTTGGTGATTTGCCTCCAAGCTCTAGCGAAATCTTTTTCATATTATCTGCTGCCGTTCTCATAATGTGCTTACCTGTTTTTGTTCCACCTGTAAAGGAAATCATATCCACTTTATGACTCGCTGCAATTTCATTCCCTACTATTGGACCAGCCCCCATTACCATATTGGCAACACCTTTTGGTAGCCCTACTTTTTCAAGGATTTCGAATAGCTTTGTCGCAGTAATTGGTGTCACTTCAGAAGGTTTAAACACAATTGTATTTCCAGCTGCTAAAGCAGGTGCTATTTTCCATACACTCATCAATAGCGGATAATTCCATGGAACAATTAATCCACAAACACCAACTGGCTCTCTTACAACCATCGCTTGCATCGGATCGGCTACATGATATGTTTGACCATCTGGCTTTGTAATCAATCCGGCATAATAGCGAAAACAAGCCGCTGCATCTCCAATATCTCCTTCTGCCTCACGGTATGTTTTTCCATTATCCATTGTTTCAAGGTATACTAATTCTTCCATATTTTTATCAATTTCATCTGCTATTTTAAATAAATATGATGCCCTTTCAGCAGTAGATGTTTCTGACCAAATTCCGCTATCAAAAGCCGCTCTTGCCACTTCTATTGCGTATTTTGCATCCTCAATCGTTCCCTCAGGTGCATATGCTATACCCTTGCCATTCGCAGGGTTAATAATCATCCTTTTTTCTTGATTACTAGAGTCTCTCCATTCACCGTTTACATACATTTTTAAATCTAGCACTATATTGAATCCCCCTTTATCGATTGTTTATATATTTATAAGCAAATTTCATGCCAATATTTAAAATTCAAAAGAATCATACATAAAGTGAAACTTTAATCAGTGGGGGTTTTGTTCATCCCCACTGATTATCAGCCCTCACCAATCCGGCGTTTACGGGCAGCAGGGCTCCAACCTAACTTCTTTGCTCCACCTGAATTTTGAGGTGGGAGTTTTACTGCCCACAAATAGCGGGATAAACTGACTATTTTCTTAAAAATAACAAACATTTTATGCATTTCCGCATACACTATTCCATTTTGCATAAAGTGAGACTTTAATCATTTCCGCTACCGCCTTCACCACTCGGGACTTGAATCCCAGAGAATATGTACATGCTGTGCGCACACAAAAAGGAGAAGTCTATGTGACCTTCTCCTTTTTTAGGAATATGAGATGATATCAGCCGCTATCTCTTTTTCACTAACAATCTTTTGATATTTACGACTCACTGAAGATTGGCTGATTCCAAGAGCTTTTGCAGCCTTAGTCGTTGTTTTATACTGCTTCATTGCAAGTAAAATCAATTGTTCTTCTACAGAATGTAGTGCTTCTTGTAACGGTAATACTCTTGTAATAACTGGTTTTGATTTTTTAAAATCATAGCCAGGTGTTAAAAACTTACTAACAAACTCAGCTTCAATTACCGGATCATCTGCTGATACTACTAAACGTTCAATCATATTTTGTAATTCACGTACATTTCCTGGCCATGAATAAAACTCTAGTAAGTTAAGTGCATCCGGAGTTAGATGATAATTTTTATTATATTTTTCATTTAACTGTTGTAAAAAATGAAAGGCAAGTACTGGAACATCTTCCATTCTCTCTCGTAGAGGAGGAACTTCCAATGGAATTACATTTAAGCGATAAAATAAATCTTCACGGAACGTTCCTGCCTCTACCATCTTTTCAAGACTCTTATTTGTAGCAGCAATGATTTGCACATTTATTTTCATAGGTATTGTACTTCCGATAGGAATTACCTCTTGTTCTTGTAGGACTCTAAGTAATTTCACTTGCAAATGTAAAGGCATTTCTCCAATTTCATCTAAAAATAAAATACCTTGATCAGCTCGCTTAAAATATCCTTCTTTTCCATTTTTATCGGCTCCTGTAAAAGCACCTTTCGTATAACCAAATAATTCACTTTCTAACAAAGTTTCTGGAATTGCACCACAATTTAATTTTAAAAATGGCTTTGAAGATCTGTTTCCAAGTTGATGAATTGCCTGGGCAATTACTTCTTTTCCGACACCAGATTCTCCAGAAATAAGAACGTTGGAAGAAAAATCTGCTATTTTTTTAGCTTGGTTAATAATTTGCTCCATTTTCGGACTACAGTAAATAAGCTTCTTAAGAAAACGATCTTTATTTTTAAAATCATCTAATTCTTTCTTATATTGCTCTGATATCTTCTTTATTTCATGTAATTCCGTCTTCAATCTCGTTGCTTCTGTAATATCTCTTGAGGCAATAATAATGCGGTGAAGCTCTCCGTTTTCATTAAATACAGGATTTCCAACTGCCAATATTTTTCTTCCGCTTTTTGTTTCTTGTACAACTGATACCTTTTTTTGTTGTTCCAGCACTAATCGTGTGACAGATGGACTAAATAATCCTTTCTTTTCTAAGTCTAAAAGATTTTTTCCTAAAAGATCTTTCAAATTACTCCCCCAAAAATCATTGATAACGGTTTCACTGTAACGAATTAATTCCCCTTTATGATTAACAACTAATATTTCATCATAAATACTAGACAAGATTGCATGTAAATCTTTATTTAAATCCTTTATATATTCAATTTCCATCGCCATGTCCTCAACCATCGGCAAATCTTGTACGATAATAACCATTCCTTCAATGCTTTGATCAAAGTTTGGAATAGGACTGTAGTCAACTAATACACCCATCTCATTTGTGATTTGTAATTGATTCAAAATTGTCTTTCCCGTTGCAAATACGCTATTAATTTGTTCTTCATTAAAAATTTGTTCCGCTGGTACATTCATCACTTTTTCAGGTGTAGATTTAATCATCTTCAAACCAGATTCATTGCAATTTACAATTTTCTTTTCACGGTCTACTACAAAAATCCCCATCGGAATAGACGTTAAAATAATTTTCAATATATCAACACTCTGATTTTCTTGTTTAAATAGTTCTGCAAAAATATCTTCTCTTCTTATATATCCTATTAACTCATCCATTTCATTTTTCACTATGGCAATCGGCGCTCCAATAATTTGAAAAAGAGCTGTTAAAGAAATATTTTTACTAAGATAACATATTGTATCTAGCGAAACTGCATTTGAAAGCAACGCCTTGGAATTTAACTCCTTACTGTTTGATAGCAGATCCTTGACATGAACGTATGCAAATAATTTCTCTCCTCTTTTTAAAAATAGAAAAGGTTCTTTTATATTTTCAACATCTATATTCCGTTCCTTTTCGGATTGATCGATAGGTAGAGAAACAATGGGTCTAATTTTATTACGAGCAATGGAAAACATTCTGCTATTCCTCCTTTGGACTACTTAATTTGTATTGTATCATTAAATACAGATTTTTTTAATTAATCTGATAATAAACTTTTTTTCCTTTATTTAATAAAAAAAGGAAGATGAGTGCCTCCATCTTCCTCATTGTTCTATCATTAATCGCTACCACTAACGAAAAGGTCTTCTTGAATATACGCTAATACCATACCTGGAATTACTTTATCGCCTGCCTCTACTTCTAAAGATTGAACTTCTCCACTACATCCCATCTTAATTACTTCCAGTTTACCATTCATATCTTTAATAGAAAATAATGGCTCCCATTCATAAACTCGAGAATCCTTATTAATAGACACTTTTTCAATTATTCCATAACACGGACTCGTAATAATATCATAATACATAATCAATCATCCCTTTCTTTTATTCTATTAATATTGTTCTTCTAACCTTTGTGACTGAAGAATCATATAGAAAAAGCTTTGAAACTCCTCTATGTCCTCTACCTCAATTCCTAGCCTTGTTGCCCAATATTGTTCCTCTCCAATATCTTCTTGGCTTAATAAAACCATTCTCCCATTTTGAATTGAGGTAACCATTGCTTTTCCAAGAAACTGTTGTGAATACGTAACAGCTATATCGTAACGATGACTATTCGACACAATACAGTAATAACTGATTTGTTGTCTCTCCACTTCTTCTAATAAAATATCCAGTTTCATTTTAGCCCTCCCTTTAGGTTAAAAATGCAACCAACCTCTTAGGCGCGATGCTTCTACAATCTTGCGAACCCCTTCAATATAAGCAGCAATTTTCATATTTACTCCAAAGCATTTAGAAGTATCAAGTACGTTAGAAAAACTAGATGTAATTTTCTCCTTTAAACATTGATCAACATATTGCTCCGTCCAGTAATATCCTTGGTTATTTTGACACCATTCAAAATATGAAACAATCACGCCACCAGAGTTTGCTAAAATATCTGGAACAACCAAAATTCCCTTTTCCTCTAACATAGTTATCGCCTCTTTTGTTGTTGGTCCATTTGCAGCCTCAATGATAATCTTACATCCAAGCTTTCCTGCATTATGCTTTGTAATGACTCCTCCAATTGCCGCCGGAATGAGTACATCACATTCTTTTTCTAACAACTCCTGATTAGAAATTGTTTTACTAAAGAGATTCGATACTACACCGAAAGAATCTCTGTTTTCTAGTAAATAAGGAACATCTAGACCGTCTGGATTATAAATTCCTCCTATAGCATCTGATACCCCGACTACTTTCACACCAATATCATATAAATATTTCGCCAAATAACCTCCAACATTCCCAAACCCTTGAATAATAACTCGCATATTTTGCAAAGGAATTTGTTTTAACTCACTTACTAACTGAAGTGTATACAATACACCTTTAGAAGTTGCTGTTTCCCGTCCTTGTGATCCTCCTAACATTAATGGCTTCCCGGTTATAAAGCCTGGAGAGTCAAACTCCCTAATATGGTCATATTCATCTAGCATCCAAGCCATAATTTGCGCATTTGTATACATATCAGGTGCCGGAATATCTTTCGTCGGTCCCACAATTTGACTTACTGCTCTTACATACCCACGACTCAGTAACTCTAGTTCTCTAAAACTCAACTCCTGTGGATTACAAATAATCCCGCCCTTTGCGCCTCCATATGGCAGTCCTGTCACTCCACATTTCAAGCTCATCCAGCCAGCAAGTGCTTTTACTTCTTCTGCCGTAACATCTGGATGAAATCTAATACCACCTTTTGTTGGCCCTGCTGCGTCGTTATGCTGAGCGCGATACCCTTGAAATACCTTTGTTGTTCCATCATCCATGCGAACAGGAATGCTTACTTCTAAAAAACGCATCGGTTTTTTCAGAAATTCGAATACTTCGTCTGGATAACTTAAAAAATGAAGTGCCTCTTTTAATATAGCTTGAAATTCCTCTAAAGGATTTTCAACTTCAACTGTATTTGTATGCTTTTCTGATTGAATCGGCACGATAACACCCCTCTTTATATTTTTACTAATTGTACAAAGCAATAATCATGCCAAGTGAAAATACTATGTTAATCCTATCTTGTTATCCTCCTACTTATGAATCTTTGAATGACTTATGCAATACTGCATGATTACCAGATATAAAACACAAAAGACATCGAAATTTATCCGATGTCTTTTGTGTTTTACACTTCCTGTACTTCTTCAAAATGCATTTGCGGAGGAGCTGAACGGAACATATTTGTAATATATAGAAGGTACCCAATTCCAATAGTAGCCCAGCAAAGCCCTAGAATAAGTGAATGAATATTGAGGTTAAACCATAGTACTGCTACAGTACCAGCACCTAAAATAGGCATAACTAAGAAATTTAAACAATCTTTTATCGTTTTATATCTTTTTTTCTTAATTACATAGTAGGAAATTACAGATAAATTAACAAATGTAAATGCAATAAGCGCTCCAAAATTAATAAGAGATGCTGCCGTTTCTAAATCAATGAATATAGCGGAGAGCGAAATAATTCCTACAATAACAATGTTATATACTGGAGTTCTCCAGCGGGGATGAATGTATCCGAATATTTTCTTCGGAATTACATTGTCTCGCCCCATAACGTACAATAATCTGGATACACTTGTATGAGAAGCTAAACCAGACGCAAGTGTCCCCATAAGCGTTCCTACTAAAAAGAAAGCTTGAAATAGTTTTCCTCCAACATATAGCGCGATTTCTGGAGACGCTGATTCTTTATCTTTAAATACAGATGTATCTGGAAAAATAGACTGTGTAAAATACGTAGTAGTAATGAATAAAACTCCACCAATTAAAGCAGTAAGAAAAATAGCTCGAGGAATTGTTTTCTCCGCGTTTGGTGTCTCTTCTGAAAATGTAGTTACTGCATCAAAACCTAAAAATGAGAAACAAAGAATTGTCGCACCTGCAACTAACGGTGATATTTGTATATCCGATTGAAAAAACGGCTGAATGGAAAAAACTTCTCCTGTTCCCTCTCCCGCTAATAAACCTTTTATAACTAGAAAAACAAACACGGCCATTACTAACACTTGAAATATTACTAAGAACGTATTGAAATTAGCAGTAACATTTACGCTAATCATATTTATTAATGTAACCAGGAGAACAAAACCAATGACCCATACCCAACTAGGAACACTTGGAAAAAATGCTGACATATAAATTCTCGTTAATAGTGCGTTCACCATCGGTAGAAATAAATAATCCAATAACGCGGACCATCCAACAAGAAACCCAAGCCTTGCACTAATTGTCTTCTGCGTATACGTATATGCAGATCCTGCGGTAGGAAAAACCTTTACCATTTTTCCGTAGCTTGCAGCGGTAAACAACATTCCTGCTAATGCAATAAGATAAGCTCCTGGAACATGACCGCCCGTTTTTTCAGAAACGATTCCAAATGTATCAAATCCAACCATCGGTGTCATATACCCGACCCCTAGCATAACAATTGACCAAAGTCCTAATGAACGTTTTAAACCAACTACTTTTCCCACCTATCATTCCCCCTACTTTCTCTATCTAATTTCCATTTAAAAATCGACAGTTAAAAGGAAGCGTTTTCAATTAACTAAATATCACATCAAGTATTACCTCCCTTTTCGTTACTTTTTAAATATTCATGCAATTTTTAAGCCAAAATTTCTAGACTTTGAAAATTCAATATTAAAAAGAACGTATAGGTGTAGTTGGACCTCATTTCTTCTCATTTTTTATTCATTTTTACATAAGTTATTCAATCTCTCATACCACTAAATATGAAAATAAAACTTTAACCCGTGTATTTTCTTTATCCCCACTTCCTCGCAAACTGGGCTTTTACAAGATTAAAACATTTTCATGAAATAATAACATTATGTAAACCATTCATAGCAAAAAAGCTGTCTTCTCTATAAAGACAGCTTTTTCTATAACACTATATTAAAAATTGAATACGAAGTCATCGTCAGCTAACTTTTCAACGTTCGTTGCTTTTACGTAACCATTTCCTTTTACAGAGAAGAAATCATGGTTTTTCGTATCTGTACGTAAACCATTTAAAACGATTGGGTTAATTTCTTCTTCTTCAAACTTCGGCTCAAGCCCTAAGTTCATAAGTCCTTTATTCGCATTGTAACGAACGAAACGATTTACATCCTCTACAAGACCGATAGAAGTGTAAATTTCTTCTGTATATGCCATTTCAATTTCATATAGTTCCATTAATAATTCTTGCGTTTCTTTTTGCACTTCTTGTTGATCTTCTGCAGAAAGTTCTGCGAAGATTTGTTGTGCTAAAATACCGACGAATACGCCGTGAATGGACTCATCACGAATTATTAGGTTAATAATCTCACCACTTGCCGTCAATTTCCCTTGACCTGCTAAATAAAGTGGATAGAAGAATCCACTATAGAATAAGTAACTTTCTAAGAACACACTTGCTACCATTGCCATGTATAACTCTTTTTTCGTTACTTCAGGCTTTAATAAACGACGATAGTAATTAGTAACAATACCAGCTTTTTTCTCAAGTAATGGATGGTTATCTACCCATTCAAAAATATCATCAATTTCTTCTTCAGTAGCTAACGTTGTGAAAATATGACTGTAACTCTTCGCATGTACTTCTTCCATAGCGCCCATGAAAGCTAATACACTTTTCGCTTGTAAATTTTCAAGATGAACAAGCACAAGAGGCATCCCTTCGCCACCTTGTTTCGTATCTAAAAGTGTTAAACCACCTAATACACGCTTATAAGCAATTTGCTCTTCTTTTGATAATTGTGCCCAAGTATTTTTGTCAGAAGACACTGCGATTTCTTCTTCTGTCCAAAACTGAGCGATGTTTTGCTTCCAAAACATTAAACTAAAATCATCTTCTTTTTTGTTCCAGTTTACCGCACGCATTAAATCGCCCCTTCTCTAAATAAACATAAAAAAATTGATAACTAAGCATGAGCAGGGTTCAGAAAAACCCTGCTCATAATGTCTCACTTTTTATATTAAACGGTACAAGCCACGCACTCTTCTACGCTTAATTTACGTGTTCTCGTATAATAAAGACTCTTCAAGCCTTTTTTATGTGCATAAATGTAGTAACGTGCTAACTCACGTGTTGAAATATCACTATTAACATAAAGAATAGTACTAATTCCTTGGTCAATATGTTCTTGAATTTCCGCGATTAAATCAATTAATTTAAACTGATTCATATCGTAAGAAGATTTATAGTACCAGAATGTATCTTTTGATAAATACGGCATTGGATAATATGTTGTCGCATTCGCATACGTTCTTGATTCAATTTGACTTACGATCGGCATTACGCTTGAAGTTGCATTTTGAACGTAACTAATCGATTGTGTCGGAGCGATTGCAAGACGATATGAATTATATAACCCATTCTTCTTCACTTGCTCTTTTAAACTTGTCCAATCTGCTTTTGTTGGAATATGAATTCCTTCAAATAATTGCTGAACTTTTTCAGTTACTGGGCTGTAATCTGTCGTTTCATACTTTTCAAAGTATGTGCCGTTCGCATAATCAGACTTATCGAAGTCTTTAAATGTTTCGCCTTTTTCTTTAGCGATTTCCATACTTTTCTCAATCGAGTAGTAATTTAACATCATAAAGAATGTACGAGCGAACTCTTTCGCTTCTGCACTTTCATATGCGATTTTATTTTTTGATAAATATCCGTGTAAATTCATTGCTCCAAGTCCAACTGAATGAAGCTCATCATTTGCTTTTTTCACAGTTGGCGCATTCGGAATGATCGTCATATCAGAAACAGCTGTTAAAGCTTCCATCCCCGCATGAACTGCTTCACGAATTTCTTTATTTTCCATTACATTTACGATATTTAACGACCCTAAGTTACAGTTAATATCACGACGGATAATGTCATCTGTACCGTAATCATTGATTTCAGAAGTTTCTTGAAGCTGGAAGATTTCTGTCTCGAATGTTCAACCGAGTTCGCTACTACTCAGTCCGTTGCTCATGCAACTGCTGTATGTCACCATACAGGACAGACTATATCATCACCTACAGCATTACCTGGTTAGGTGCTCCGCTTTTCGAACGCCAATCGCTTGCGCTCTACTCCCAAATGGGATAGTCGTTAGGCTTTTACTTATCTTAATTCAGAAAGTCTCTTATTACTTTATGTTGTCCGATAACTCTGCTATACAAAATAATAAGATACATTCTGAACTTTTATATTTTCATTCTAAGATAAGATTTAGCACGGTAGGTTACCTCAAACTTGAGGCTTTCCCCGTTTAACGGAGTGTTCGACTAGCATTTCTACTAGAAGGTGCTACATATTTAACACAAGTTCGACATCTTCACAGTTCCAATATCCTTCAATGGATGCTGGTTATTTGCATTTGATTTAAACATTAAGTATGGATAACCAGACTCAAGCTGGATCATAGCGATTTTAATCAGCATATCACGTGCACTAATATCTAGTGGCTTCTTCTTCACTTTCGGATTGCTCATTAATTCATCGTACATTTCATCAATATCTATATCATCTAAATGTTTTCCGTACTCTTTAAATACTGTATAAGGCGCGAAAACATGGAAAGGTTCGTTTTTCTCAGCAAGTTCAAAGAACTTACTTGGAACGATAATTCCGATTGATAGAGACTGAATACGGCTCTTCTCATCGGCATTTATTTTTTTTGTATCAAGGAATTCAATAATATCCCAATGGAAAATGTTTAAGTATACAGCACCGGCACCTTTTCGTTGGCCAAGTTGATTCGCATATGAAAACGAATCTTCAAGCAATTTCATAACAGGTACTACACCACTTGCGGCGTTATCAATACCTTTAATTTGCTCACCACGTGCGCGTAGCTTAGATAAGTTTAAAGCTACTCCACCACCGATTTTCGATAATTGCATTGCAGTATTAATGTTAAAGCCAATTGAATTTAAGCTATCATCCATCTCTAACAAGAAACAAGACACCATTTCTCCTCTTCTGCTTCTTCCCGCATTTAAAAAGGTTGGTGTCGCTGGTTGGTAGTTTTGTTTTACAATCATGCTTGCGAAGTGTTTTGCCTTCGCAACATCACCGCGTCCTAAGTATAATGACACAAT
Source organism: Bacillus sp. NH11B (assembly GCF_001884205.1). Lineage (NCBI taxonomy): Bacteria > Bacillati > Bacillota > Bacilli > Caryophanales > Bacillaceae > Bacillus > Bacillus sp. NH11B. The sequence goes on from NZ_MAOG01000019.1 coordinate 38,169, forward strand.
TGCTACACGATCTTCATAGCTTTCTAAGTATTGTTTTTGATCATTCGTTTTTAACGCATAATCTTTATAGAACTTAGATGCTGCCATATAAGATTGGAACTCGAAGTTTTCACCATAAGCGATGTTATATACTCCCTCTACTTCCTCCAAGCTATACTCGTCCAGAACGTTGTAATAGTAATCGTGTTCTTTCATATACTCCATTCGCTCTGCCACGCTATTAAAATGAACGGTATTCTCTCTAGCTTCTTCCATAAAGACTTCTAACGCCTCTTTATCTTTATGAAGCTGATAAAAACCGTCCTGCATTTGCGTGATTTCATTATTCAGTTCAATGTGTCGCAATCTCCCGCACCCTTTCTTTAAAATATTCTACATCATTATTTGTTCCAGATAACTCAAATTTTGATACAATAGGCACTTCATATTTAGTAGAAATTTTGTCAGCACTTGCACCGAACATGTCTCCCCAATTACGATTGCCGCTTGCAGATACGCCTTTTAATTTTTCATTATTGCGTTCTAAAAAGTCTAAAACACGTTCCGGTACATTGCCAAAACCTGTTGTATACGTAATAAGAATAAAGTCTTCATCTAATACTAGAGCTTCATCAATTTGAACGGCCGGCATATTTAATTTGTGGATGAAACGCTTCACGTTTCCTGTCATAGAATCATATGCAACTAACATTTCCGACCCTCCCTCTCCAATATATATTCTCTGTATGTCGTTTCTTGTTTTCTCTATATATTGTATTACGTTTCAAAATAAGACACAAGATATATGTATAAAATCTTTATTTTTTTAACTTTTACTTTTCGACATGATCATCGTTTTTTTTCAATACAAAGACTATGAAACAACATTCTAAAACTCATGTCAATAAAGTGCTTTTCAAAAAAGTTGTCAACGCATTTAACCTCATTTTAAAAAAGTTAACAATATTTTTTGTCGTAAAACAGTAAATGCTGGAGGATTATATTTCTCCAGCATCACGCAAAAAAGAACAGACATTAAACGATAATCTGTTCTAAACAACGATTACATTTATCAATTTTACTTTATTAAATATTATACATACTCTTTCGTTCCTCGTTACATACTAAAAGATAACTATTATAGAAAAAGATTATTATTATGGAACTTCAATTTATTTATGAAAAAAATTATTCCGGGTGCTCAATACGCAAAATATCTTTTATAAATATATGATGTGGATTCTCATCTTTATCGAGCATTGTACATACAGGAGCTTCTTCATCAAAGTATACGATCATTCCTTCTACGTACTGATATGTATGTTGAACTTGTACAGTTACTTTAATTTCTACAGCTTCCTCATATGCTCTTTTTATTTTCTGAAGCATTTTTGCTGAACATTTTCGTTTCTCTGGATACATAACCATTCCCATAAACCTATTCCCAGCTCTATCTTTCCACATATAATCCCAATGCGGTAAAATGCCTTGTTTAAAATCGCCCATAATTCTCCTCCCCTTTATCTTCTATTTATGAACGTGGTGTTTCTGAATATGTATAAATTACCTGTCCACCGCGCTGTGCGTTCCCGATAATATGTTTAAAATCTTCTCGACTTACTACAACTTTCCTAAACGTATAAAATACATCTTTCGTTGCAACATACTCCTTTATTTCACCATTTTTCAGCTGATCCAAAATTGCATTTGCTAATTGTTCATCCATGTATTTCACCTCTCTGCAATAGTTTATTTTATCGCATCTTCTATAGGTCGACAACGGTAAATTTATCCCGTTACTATTATGTAATTCACTTTCATTATTTTTATAGCTATATCACTTTATTATTTTCGCACTAAATATCATATACTAACATAGCTACTTCTCTATATCAAACTTTTTGACGCTCTGTATAACAAAGTTCCAATCCACTGTTTGTTATTTTATTTTATGCTACAATATATGCATAGAACTAGGAGGGATACTATGATTCGGAAAGCAAAAAAGACAGATGCGATAGGAGTAGCACCTTTACTGTATAACGCTCTGCACGAAATTGCTGAAAAAATCACAGGTAGCACAGTTGAAGCAAAAGTGATACTAGGACTTGAAACATGGTTCGCAAAAGAAAATAATCGATTGAGCTATGAAAACTGTTTAGTGGCTGAACAAGATGGAAAGGTAGTTGGGGTTATTGTCGTTTATCACGGTAGTGACGCTGAACAACTTGATGCACCAATCGTACACCACTTAAGAGAACTACATGAAGACGAATCCATTACGTTAGAAAAAGAAGCTGAATTTGATGAGTATTATATTGACACGTTGTCAGTTTCAAATATGTACAGTGGACGTGGCATTGGCTCTAAATTAATCGATGCAGCTGAACTTCATGCAACTGAAAAAGGTCATGAAAAAATCGCCTTACTTGTTAATTTAGAAAACAAACGCGCTTTTTCACTATATGAAAAACTTGGTTACAAAAAAGATAACATCGTTATGCTTGTTGGTGAACCGTATGCCCATCTAATAAAACCATTACGGTCATTAGTTTCTATATCTTAAAAGGACAATTCTTTTTGCTTGTTATGTAAAGAAAGAGGCTGCCAAAGGGACAGCCTCTTTTATGTTAAATTTGTATTTAATACATTTCCATCCATTGCCTCACGAAATGTATACGTTGTACATCCCCATGGCTTTCTATGGAAAATAGGCGAACCTGACCACCCCATTGCCCTCAGTTCAGTCCCAATCATCACATTAAAATAACTATGACCTACAAGAGCAATACGTCCGTGTACGAGCGCATAGCGGTGTAACATATTAGCAGCTTGCCTTGCTCTTTCTCGTACTTCCTTATAAGACTCAACATCCTTACTATAAGCAGCTATCCATAGTGTACGTCCAATAAACATCCATACATTAGGTTTACATTTCAACCATTTTGGAGCATAAAAACCTGTCGGAATTTCAGCTTCCCTAAAAAGAGGATTTTGCACAAAAGATAAAGAATCCGTTAATTCGGTTGCTGATCGCACAGCACGCCTCTGATCACTCGTTACGACCAATTTCGCTGTTGTAATCGCCTCAATTGTTTCAATCGGTATATGAGCTTCTTTTACCGTAGTTCCTAAATCATATTGCTTCATCCATTCACGAAATGAAATAATTGTCATTGGCTCTATAGTACTGTCCAAACGACCATGACGAATAAAAGAAATTCGCATTCTTTCCACTCCCCATTCATCACTTACGAACTATATTATGTACTATTTCTTATTGCCATCATACCATGCATAAAAAGAAAGTTATATATCATTACATATCCCCACTACTATTATGCGTTATCGATGCATGCACACCATCCAGTCCATCAAAATATGTAGTTGTTTCATGTTGACGCATTTTCTTCAACTGTATATAAGAAAATAAAAATAATAAAATCGCTATAAAGCTCCCCACAATTTCAAACATCATTTTACCGCCCCTAATTTCTCCTACTTTAGTAGGTCATTGTATCTTTTTTATTATACTCCCATATAAAGATGTATGCATTTTCATCATTCCTCTCCTAACAATATTTTTTTACATATTTTCTTACAAAAAGTGAATATTTTTTGAATTTTTACTTTGGAAACATTTACAAATTAGTAAATATAGTTCAAAATAAGAGGAAATAAAAAAAGCCCAAATTATTCTTTTTTGGGGAAAACTGTAACAAGGAGAGTTGCTTATGCAGATCGCAGAAACTGGAGATATCATTGAATTTAAAGGTGGAATGCAAGGCCGTGTTCAAAAAGTAAATCAAAATTCCGTTATTGTTGATTTAACAATTATGGAAAATTTCAGAGAACTAGATATGGAACCTCTTACAGTTGTAAGCCATAAAAACTATACTGTCATTAATCAACATGCATAATATAATAGAAAGAAAGGATCTGTATATCATACAGATCCTTTCTTTCTATATATATTAACGATTATCAACTGTTTCTGGATATAGATCGTGGTTCATCATACGGTAGTCTGCCATTTTCTCATACTTAGTTCCTGGGCGACCGTAATTACAGTAAGGATCGATTGAAATCCCACCACGTGGTGTAAATTTCCCCCATACCTCAATATAACGTGGATCCATTAATTTAATTAAATCATTCATAATAACGTTCATGCAATCTTCGTGGAAGTCACCATGATTTCGGAAGCTAAATAAATATAGCTTTAAAGATTTACTCTCTACCATTCTTTGTTCTGGAATGTAGCTAATATAAATTGTTGCAAAATCTGGTTGTCCTGTTTTCGGACATAAACTTGTAAATTCAGGACAATTGAATTTTACAAAGTAATCACGATTTGGATGGTTATTATCAAATACCTCTAAAATTTCTGGACTATATTCAAATAAATATTTTGTATTTTGATTTCCTAATAATGTTACATCTTTTAAATCTTCATCTAATCTTCCTGCCATTTTAAACATCCCTTCTCATTATACGCCGCGTTTATTTCCCCATACTAACGCATGAAGCTGAGGCAATACTTTCGCATCATTCATTTCTTTACAATTAACAGCTTTTTCAATAAGCCACTCATACTTATCTAATAATTTTTTAATAAGCATTGCATCATCCACTGTTTTCGTATCATCGTTCCCTACTTGTAAGAAAAATGGTACATCCGGATAACGTTCGTGCATCTTAACTGCATATTCAAAGTCATAATCATCGAATACGACTACTTTTAAACTAATATCTTTTCCTGCTAGTTTCTGAATAACATCATCTAACTTCTGAAAATCTGTTTTCATTGTTGAACTTGGTGGTTTTGGCGAAATCGTTACCTCATCAATTTGAAGTAACCAATCTTGCCATCTACTCCCTTGTGTTTCGATCGCCGTTCGCATCCCATTTTCTTTTAATATAGAAAGAAGCGACTCAATATTTTTCAATAAAACAGGATTTCCACCCGAAATCGTAACATGAGAGAAATTTTCTCCTCCAATTTCAACAAGCTCATTCCAAATGTCTTCCGCTGGCATTTGTCTAATTTGATCTTTCGCCGATCCATCCCACGTAAAAGCCGAATCACACCAAGCACAGCTATAATCACAGCCCGCTGTACGGATAAACATTGTCTTTTGTCCTACAACCATTCCTTCACCTTGAATGGTCGGACCAAATATTTCTAAGACGGGGATTTTACTCATCGAGCATCCACTCCCGTCTCACTTCCGCATAACTAGTCGGTGTCTCAAATAGACGAACAAATTCAACACGCGCTCCTTTGTATTCATTCGCACGATTATCTTTTGTTAATGCTTCTGCCATCTTTTCATAAATCCAAACTACCATATTTTCAGCAGTCGTATTCATTGCTGGTAATGTTTCATTTAAATAACGATGATCTAAATAAATTTCTATTTCATTTTTCCAAATTTCTTTTATATCTCCAAAGTCAATTGCAAGTCCTATTTCATTTACATATCCACTAATTCCAAATACAACTTTATATGTGTGGCCATGTAAATTTTTACATTTACCTTCATAACAGTGTAAATGGTGTGCTGCATCAAATGTAAATTCCTTGCTGACCATTACTCTTTTATTATGATATTGAAGTTGTTCACGCTGAATATCCTTGTCCATTTTTTGCAAATTTTCTACGATGCGAAATCCAAAAAAGTTATCCATTAGTTGTTCGCTCCTTCGCGTTCTTGTAAGTACGTATCTAATCCTGCTTTACGAAGTTGACATGCTGGACATTCACCGCAACCATCACCAATGATTCCGTTATAACACGTTAATGTTTTTTCTCGAACAAACTCGAATGCTCCAAGTTCATCAGATAATTTCCACGTCGCTGCTTTATCAATCCACATAAGCGGTGTATGAATAACAAACGGATAATCCATGGATAAATTTAAAGTAACGTTTAACGATTTCACAAACACGTCACGGCAATCTGGATAACCACTAAAATCAGTTTCACATACACCCGTTACAATATGACGTGCTCCAACTTGTTTTGCTAATACAGCAGCAAATGATAAGAATAATAAATTTCGTCCATCTACAAATGTAGATGGCAATTCACCTTCTTCATGTGTAATCTCCATATCCGTTCTCGTTAACGCATTTGGAGCAAGTTGATTTAATAGACTCATATCTAGTACCGTATGTTTAATTCCTAGCTCTTTCGCAATTTCCACTGCACAATCAATTTCTAACTTATGACGTTGATTGTAATTAAATGTTACAGCTTCTACTTCTGCAAACTGCTCTATCGCCCAAAATAAACATGTTGTACTATCTTGTCCACCACTAAAAACAACAACTGCTTTTTCTTTTTTCATTTCACTCATTCTCCTTCTCTACTACGAATAAGAAGAAAGAACGTTCTTGAACTGTCACAATAAAAAAACAAAACAATACCTAAGGATATTGTTGTTTCCATAGTTTTTTATAGAGGGAGTTCGCGAACCTCTCCCATGCGGTGCATGGAATTTCTTCTTTCATTGACAAAACATATTGTAACATATTGTATACTACCAGAAAAAATTTCTGATTTTTCCGCTATTTCATATCTCATTTCTCTCATTTTATAGTATGATTAATTTAATGTGAGAAGAGAGGAGGCATTCCACTGAAACTCTTTATTATTTACCTCTTTTTAAATATATTATTCATTCTCGTTACGATGCTTATATATCACTTATTTTGGAATCAAAAAGGAAAACGGTCTCCTAAATTAAATTCAGCTATATTTATTGTATTGTGTTGCCTCGCTACCATACTATGTATCACATTTGCAGCAAAAACAAATAATGGTTTTCAATTTGATATGCGTCATATCGTATTAATTGTCGGTACCTTAACAGGAGGACCTATTGCTGGTGGTTCTATCTTAGTTGTATTAAACATATATCGCGTATTATTAGGAGGAGTCGGTGTTTTCCCATCCATTATTGCTTCTATTCTCCTATTTACGATTCTATTGTTAACGTACAAACTATTTAATCGCAGCTCAAATCATATAAAGATTCTACTTGCTATTTTTTATAGCATCGCCTATGGAATTGGTTGGATACCTTTTTTCCTTGCAGAAGTAGCAAATAAGACCGAGTATATACCACATATTATTGTATATGAGCTATGCACTATGATTGGTACCATTCTTATTTTGTATTTGCTACATATACTCCAAATGCAAATTCGTCTACAAAATGAACTTATGAACGCTGAAAAATTTCATTTAATCGGCGAAATGGCGGCTTCTATCTCGCATGAAATTCGTAATCCTTTAACATCTACGAAAGGTTTTTTACAACTATTGCAGTCCGGTACATGTACTGAGCAAGAACGGAAATTATATATCGATATAGCCATTAACGGTATCGAACAAGCAAATCATGTTCTTACAGACTACTTAACTTTTGCAAAACCGAGTATTGAAAAAGAACAACAATTACAAGTAGAGGATGAGTTACTTCATGCGTTATCTTTAATTACACCTCTCGCCAATTTAACAAATGTTCGTATGCATTACATAAAACAAAGTACATCTTTCTTTATAGCTGGTGAAAGGCAAAAGCTGAACCAATGCTTATTAAATATTTTAAAAAACTGCATTGAGGCTATGCCTAACGGTGGTGACCTTATTCTTACATTAGTTCCAGACCATAAACATATACAATTGTATATAAAAGATACAGGCGTTGGTATGGATCCAGAACAAGTAAAACGCCTCGGGTCCCCCTTCTACTCGACGAAAGAAAAAGGGACCGGACTCGGGATGATGGTCGTCTTCAGTGTCATTCAAGCAATGAATGGAAAAATTGATATTATTAGTGAAAAAGGAACAGGTACAACATTTTTATTAACTTTCCCAATCATACAAAAAACGTGATGAAATTCATCACGTTTTTTCTGTTCCTTCAACTAATTCTGCAAAAGCTTTCACTTTTCCATGTGGTTTTTGATTCTCTTTCCGAGCTTTCCAAGCGCGCTCTTCTTCTCTCTTTTTCTTTGACATACTTTTCAACTCCTTTTCTCTTCTCCATGTAGTATTCCAAAATGAGAAAGAAAACTATGCATGAGTAAAAAAGGAAAAGAAGCGGTTCACCGCTTCTTTTCCTTTTTCCCACTATTTGAGCGCATCCCGATTGGTAAAGAATAATAATCAATGCGGAATGCCACCCAATGATTAAAGTTTCACTTTATCGCTGTAAAATTGCATGTTTTGCTTCTTTTAGCTGTGTAAGATGCCTTTGTTCGTGCAAATCCAGAAATTGAACCCATTGGTATAAATTCAAATCATTAAAAATAGGATGTTTCAATCCATTTTCAAATAATTCTTTTTCATCTATCACACTATGAAGTGCATGTAATAATTCTTGTCGTGAATGTTCTAGTAATTGAATTCCTTGCAGTTTTTTCATTAATGTCTCTGTTGGTTTCATTTGTTGAGGAGCTTCCCGTTTATATGTGCGATCAAGCGTAAGTTGGAGGTCTTTAAATGGAGCAAGCTTTCTTTCTTTTTTTTGCAGAGCATATACAAGGGCAGATGTGACAGACTGTTCAACTAAATGTAAATGATGCAAAATTTGAATAATACTCCATTTATCACGACGTGGCTTTACATTCACCTCAGTATCATTTAACATTTCAATTTCTGATAACAGCGTGCTTCGTGTAGACTGTAATGAGTGGACTAAAGTTTCTAAACTAACATCCATATTAGATTGAAGCATAATGCTTTCCCCCCTTTTGTTGGTGAAAAGAGGTGCTCCTTATTAGAAACACCTCTTAAATAATTCTGAATTTTCTTTTATTATCTCATCATTTTTCCATTATGTCGATGTTAAACATGTGAAAAAAAGCGCATGTTTTTTACAATTTTGTGTCGTCAACAGCACGTAACCACGCTTCAATTTCTGTAATTACACTTTTTACACAACCTTCAGCAAATGGCGATGTTAAATTTGCAACTTCTACTAATTCTAAGAATGATTTACTTCCACCTTGCTGACAAAGATTCACATAATCTTCCCAAGCCTCTTGTCTATTATCTCTTGTACGTTTCCAAAATTGCAGCGCACAAATTTGAGCTAACGTGTAGTCAATATAATAGAACGGTGAGCTATAAATGTGACCTTGACGTTGCCAGAAACCACCACGCTCTAAATAATCATTATCTTCATAATCACGATGTGGTAAATATTTCTTCTCTATGTTACGCCATGCTGACTTACGTTCTGCTGGCGATGCTTCTGGATTCTCATATACATAATGTTGATATTCGTCTACAGATACACCGTATGGTAAAAATAGAAGTGCTGAACTTAAGTGTGAGAAATAATATTTTTCCGCATCTTCTTCAAAGAATAACTTCATCCATGGCCATGTAAAGAATTCCATACTCATTGAATGGATTTCACACGCTTCATATGTTGGCCAATTGTATTCTGGAATTTCATACTTACGACTTTCATATACTTGGAAAGCATGACCAGCTTCATGTGTTAGTACATCAATGTCACCAGACGTTCCATTAAAGTTTGAGAAAATAAATGGCGCTTTATAATTCTCAATATATGTACAATATCCACCACCAGCTTTTCCTTTTTTCGCAACTAAATCTAATAAATCATTATCTAGCATGAAATTAAAAAATTCATCTGTTTCAGCTGATAATTCTTTATACATCGTTTTCCCGTGATTAATAATCCAATCCGCATCACCTTTTGGAGTTGGGTTACCTGTAGCAAACTCAAAGTTTTCATCATAATAAGCGAGCTTTTCTACACCAATGCGTGCTTTTTGTCTATTTCTTAACTCTGTTGCAACCGGAACGATATAATCTAATACTTGCTGGCGATAGTTCGCAACCATTTCAGCATTATAATCTGTACGATACATTCTCGCATATCCTAATTCAACAAAGTTTTTAAAACCAAGTGTTTTTGCAATTGTTGTTCTCACTTTAACAAGCTCATCATAAATACGGTCTAACTCTTCCTCATTCCCAGCTAAAAATCCGTAGTATGCTTCACTTGCTGCTTTACGTTCGCTTCTTTCTTTTCCTTGCATGAACGGAATAAGTTGTGATAATGTTCTTTCTTCTCCTGCAAAGTCAATTTTTGCAGATGCTAACAACTGTGTATATTGTGAAGACAATTTATTCTCTAATTGCAAATCTTTCACTACTTCATCTGAATATGTTTTTAAATCACATTCAGCTAAAGCAAATAATTGCTTTCCATAATACGCTTCTAATTCTTCACGGAATGGAGAATTCATTAACGCCTTATAATATTTTGTTCCGTAGCCTTGTACAACCGGGGAGTATTCATCAAAGAAATCTTGCTCTTCTTTATAAAAAGCATCTGTCGTATCAACAGAATGACGAATGTAACAAAGATTCCCCATTGTACCAAAATCATTGCGAATTTCATTGATTGAATTAATTACTTGTTTTTGTTCTTCAACCGTTTTTGCATTATCGAACTTTTCTAAAGAAACGGTAAACTTCTCTTTTAATTCTTCAATATTTGGCCGTTTATATTCATAGTCTTTAAATGACATGAACGCGCCCCCTCTCCATTATATGCATCATTACTATAATTCAATGCTTACTTACAAATATCCTCTTATTTTTCAGCAAAATACAGTAGATACTGTCATGATTACATGTAAACAAAAAAGCCTTGGATTTCTTTATCCAAAGCTCCTTTGGAACATATTATTATTTTTCATACTTTCCAATCTTTTTTAATAGATCAAGTAATTCATCCTTTTCATCTTTCGTTAACATTTCGAAAGACTGATGTATAACTTGCTCATGCCCAGGAAAAATAGAAGCAATAAAGCTCTCTCCAGACTCCGTTAATTGTGCATAAATAACACGTCTATCATTCGGGCACGGGATTCTCTTTACTAGTCCTTTTTTCTCTAGCTTATCTACAACGTATGTAATGCTGCCACTAGCTATTAAAATACGCTCACCGATTTGCTGAAGTGGTTGGCCTCCTTTATGATATAGTAGTTCTAATACAGCAAACTCAGTTGGATTTAATCCGTTACTTTGTATGGATTTATTTGTAGTATCCATAACAGAACGATGTACACGGGATAATGCAATAAATACTTTTAAAGATTGAGAAATATCTGCTCGCTCATTATTTGATGTCATACCATTTCAACCCTTCACTTAAATTCTCCACAACAAAAAGAAAAGCAATGTAGTACTTCATTACAATTTCCGAATGAATATTCACTCATCCCTTTTCCTCTCCCTAATGTAATGCAAATGATTCTTGAATAAAAACATGACAATTTTAACATAGTTTATATATAATGATAATAAAAAAGAAGGAGTACCAAATTTGAAATTCAAATTACAAAGCATAGTTTTTTACATACTGCTTGTTATACTGCCAACGATAGGGATTGGTGCCGCATTTTTTTCGTATCACACTTATCAAATGAAACAGGGAAACAAATTATCTGCTCATACTGTTCTCTTTTTATATAGAGACTATTTAGACCATCACCTTGGTGAAGCGATTTCTGCCTTAGAAATGCTCGCAAAAGTCGTAGGTACCGAGACTGGTAACATAAATGGAATTAAACAAATTGTACATGATACAGATGGAAACGATGCACGATTTTCTGGTCTATATTACGCTACACCAGAAGGAATCATTACAATCGCATCAGAAGGTGAATCAAGGCCTGTAGACGTCTCAGACCGTAAGTATATTCAAGACGCATTACAAACTAAGAAAACAACTGTATCATCTGTCATTACAGATCGCGTCCTTGGACATCAAGCTATTATGATTGCCTCGCCAATATTTAATAAACAAAAGGAACTCTCTGGGTTATTGTTAGCTAGTTTACGCTTTGACTACATTTCATCCTCTTTAAATGCTATTAAACCACAATATCATTTCGAAGTAACTGATAAACATGATGTAGTTTTTCTAACCGATGATAACAATGAAACAAGTGATGAGCATTCTAATATGCTTACTACCCCACTCCAAAGATTAAACTGGAAGGTCTCTGTTTCTCCGTTACCTATTCATCAACAAACCTTATACCAGTTAGTTTCAATAGAATGTATAGCTACTTTATTTTTAATGTCTATTTTATTTTTACTCGCTCAATATATGTTATTAAAACGGCAAACAAAACTAGAAAGACAACAAAATGAACGACAGAAGATTGAATTGGTTGGAACTTTTGCGGCTAGTACAGCTCACGAAATCCGTAATCCCCTTACTGGAATTAAAGGACTCGTTGCTCTATTAAAAGAGAAATATAGAGATGAACAGGATCAGTTCTACTTTTCAGTAATTGAACAAGAAATTGAACGTATTAATGAAATTGTAAGCGAATTTCTTATTCTTGGAAAGCCGACTGCCATCATTGAGCAAACATATGATGTAAGAACGATTCTTAATGAGGTAGCATTAATTATTCAATCTGAGGCGAATCTACATAACATTGTATTTCATTTACATTTGCCAGACCACCCTGTTCATATACTTTGCTCAAAAGACCATATGAAACAAGTGGTTTTAAACATTACAAAAAATGCAATTGAAGCTATGGCTTCTGGTGATACATTAACCATTGTAGTAACAAACAATGAAAAACACGCACAACTGCAAATTATTGATACTGGAAAGGGAATTCCAAAACATATTCAAAAACACCTCTTTCATCCGTTCTTTACTAATAAAGATACTGGAACAGGTCTTGGGCTTGTCATATGTAAACGAATTGTAGAGATGTACAACGGGCATATATTTATTGATAGTAAAGAAAACAAAGGAACGACAGTTCATATAGAGATTCCATTACACATAGTATAATTATCCTTATCCCAAAAGGATAATTATACTTATTTCATAAAACCAGCCACAAGCATTCTCCAAAAATTGCTCGATTTGCCTTCATACCCAATTTGAAAAATAGGGACCTTTATAATTGAAATCCATTTCGGTGTTTGTTTTTCTTTGTAACGCTGATACTGTACGATAAGCTTGTCCAATTCTTGACTAACTTGAATGGTCTCCATACTGTTTAATCCACTTGTTAATCCTAAATGAATCATTTCTTCACGTTTCATATGAATATCATGCGAAAGCTTTTCTAATGTGTACTTCCTTTTTACAGTAAACATCCATATCCCCCTTATTATTCTTCCATGCTCTAAACGTCTCTTCTACTTTAGCTCTTTAAGCATTTAATCCTATTTGAAGAATCAGAAAATTTAACATTTTCCCCCTGTAATTTACAAATCTTTACCCTCACTTTGAGAATTATTACAAATTATTCTATCTTTGTAAATACATTCGCAATAATAGACATTTTTTTCATCTTCTTTTTTGTAAATGCTCAGTAAACAGTGGGTTCTCTATTTTTAATGTACTTTTCTTCGACATTTTTTGTTTAATTTATGTGAAAACGCAAAACATAATGATGATTGATAAAGTGAAACTTTAATCAGTAGGGATTTTTCTCCCTCCAACTGATTATTAGCCCTCACCAATCGGGCGTTTACGGGCAGTGGATCTCCCACCTAACTTCTTTGCTCTAGCCGAATTTTGAGGTGGGAATATTACTGCCCGCAAATAGCGGGATAAAATAGAAAGGAAATATTTAAATGCGCAAATATACTATTACATTTCTCGTCTTCACCCTGTTCATACCCTTCTTCCTATTTCCTATTCAAGCAAACGCTCATACGAATAAAGTTGCTATTGTCATCGATGATTTCGGCAATAATATGAAAGGAACTGATAGGATGTTATCACTTCCTATTCCACTCACTATTGCTGTTATGCCATTTCTTCCTTCTACTAAACAAGATGCAATAGCTGCCCATAAAAAAGGGCATGAAGTTATTATACATATGCCCATGGAGCCAATTAGAGGAAAAAAAGAGTGGCTTGGACCGAAAGCGATTACAACAGATTTAAGCGATGAAGAAATAAACAATCGACTCGAACAAGCAATTCAAGAAATACCTCATGCAATAGGAATGAACAATCATATGGGATCAAAAGTAACCGCTGATGAAAGGATTGTACGTCTTATACTTTCTGCCTGTAAAAAACACGGTTTATTTTATTTAGATAGTAAAACAAATCCTAATAGTGTTGTCCCAAAAATCGGTAAAGAATTAGGGGTGCCTATCATTGAAAATCAATTATTTTTTGATGATGTATATACGGCAAGTCATATTTCAAGACAAGCCCAATTACTCATCAAAAAAATTCAAGAAAAACCAATCATGGTAGCTATCGGGCACGTTGGTCCTCCAGGTGAAATTACATCACGTGTTATTGAAACTTCTATTCCTAAAGTTCGCGAACATGCAGACTTCATTTTTTTATCTGATTTAGTATTATCTCCACCTCCTGTTTCAAAATAAGATTCATTTCTCGTACTAAAAAAGGTAGCTATCTACATTTAACAGATAGCTACCTTTCTTTTTTAACTTAAATATGATCTACATGACTCACCCTAAATCCCTTTTTCTCTATCTTTTCAATTAATTGCTTTAATCTTTTTTCATTTAACTCATCTGATATATTTACGATAATACGGCGAATATATTGATCACCATTATCAAGCGTAAACAGTCCACCTATATTGTATGCCTTTAACAATGTCCCCAGCTCTTTAATTGTTCCCTTACAATCTTGTGTTGCAATTGTTAATATATAACCACCCGTCCGCATACCGAACGAATCTTCAATAACATCAAATACATTAGAATGTGTTAAAATACCGACAAATTCATTATATTCATTTAAAACCGCTAAAAACGGGAGACGACGAATCACGTAAAAAGCTCTAAAAAAAGAATCCTTTTCAAAAATAAACGAATTTGAATCTTCCAGCACATCTCCTGTACTTACATGCTCTAATCCGCTATTACACTTCTTCTCTAAAAGATCTACTTTATAAATAATCCCCGTGAATTCCTTCTCATCTTCTGCTAATACGGGGATCGCCCGAAATCCCGTTTCATTCATAATTTGCAAAGCCTTTTCACCAGAATCATTCGTTTTGCAAAATGTCACCTGCTGTTTTGGCAGAAAATGATATTTAACTCGCAAAATATGTTCCTCCTTACATGTCAACATGTAATCTATATATAATAAGGAGATCTATATTTTATGAGTGAAATTTACTTTTAAAACGCTTTCATTTTTATATAATGGTAACCACTATGAATATACCTTTATATAACAGAACTTTTTGCCCCTTTTATCATTAAAAGCTTTACGTGATAGTTCATTAAATATTCTATACCTTCCAACCATTTTTTCGCTTCTTCTGGTGATTTTCCCCATACAATCATTCCGTAATTATGAACAAGGACTACTCCTCCACCTTCAGTAAAATTCGGAACATTACTTTCCAATAAATCAGCGAATTTTTTTTCATCTTCTACAATTGGAATTGTCATTTCTGTAATGCCTTCTTTGCCAAAAACACGTTCCACGCTGCGTTTTTCGAATGTTACTTCTCCTTCTTTCCCATATAGCTCTGACATTAAATGACTATCTACAGTCTGTACTTGCAAAATACATTCTGCACTGCTTTTTTTATAAATATCCGCATGCATAAACGACTCTGAAGCTGGTTTTTCTTCGTTTTCAAATACTGGCTCACACATGCAATTTACTACAATAAAGTCTTCTTCAGAAAATACTCCTTTATCTCTTCCCTCTACATTTATCAAAAATGTTAATGGCTCTTTTGACGTACACATCGATAAACTAATTTTTGTACCATAAAACCAATCGCGAAGTGCCAGTTCTGCCTTCATATCTTTTAATTCGTTCCATTTCTTCAGAAAAAATAACATTTCGTCACCCCCGGCGTAATATTAATATAATGTTCAAATCCTTTCTATGTAAAAGGAATGTTTTTTGATTATTCTAAAAATTTAATTGAATTATCACACGAGAATGCCTTTTTGTCAATATGGTTTCAGCACCTCTCGGAAAAATAGACATATCACCTATAAGTACTCCTGTCTATTTCTTACTTGATTTTGTACATATAAAAAATACGTTATTCTTCTTATTAAAGAATAACGTATTTTTCTCATTTATTATTTTTTTATTGCGTTATATAAAAATTGTGCATATTGTTCACGTGTTACGAAATTATCTCCTAAAAAGTTCCCATTCCCGTCACCTTTTGATATGTTATTATCCTCTAAAGCTTTCACATATCCTTCTGCCCAATGCCCAGTTGGTACGTCTTTAAAGTTCTCCAAATTACTTTCATTTGCTTTTAACTGAAATACTTTTTGTAATACTACTGACATCTCGTACCTAGTTAATACTCCTTCTGGACGAAACTTCCCTGTACCATCTCCTTGCATAATTCCAGCTTGTGCAACTGTAGCAATATCTTGCTCAAACATATGCCCTTTCGTATCTGTAAACATTTCTTTCTGCTCTACTTTATTTTCTAATTTCAAATACCTTTGTACTAAAGATGCAACTTGTCCACGGGTAATATTATCCCCAAATCCAAATTGTCCATTTCCATATCCTTTAAAAATATTTTCTTTCGCTAAATAATTAATTGCTTCTTCTGACCAATGTCCTTTTGGTACATCTTTAAATTCTACTACTTCTACTTTTTCATCTTCTTTAGAAGTGTTATCTCCTTTACTTTCTACTACATTTTGAATTACAGATCCTGTAAAGAAGATTCCTGTATCCGCAAATGGATCTTTCACTCCAAATTCATATACTTTCTCACCTGGTGTACTCCATTTCACTACATCATTACTATACGTACCACCATCACTCTTCAGACGGATTTTTGTAGATACCTCGCCGTCTTTCTCGTATATAGGTACTTTTACTTCTTTATTTACTTCTGTATCCTCTAAAAGGACTTTTTGGTTTTGAACATTAATATAAGCTTTCTTACTTAGTTCTATTACTGGTCTAACATCACGGATTTCATTTGCAACAAAACTTAAATATACTAACTTATTCAAATTACTAACTGGCGATAAGTCTGAAATATAATTTGCTTCTAAATCAAGCTTTTGTAAGTTTACTAGATTTGATAATGGAGTAATATCCTTTAACTCATTATTAGGTAAATCTAATTCTGTAAGCTGAGTCATTTTAGCAAGTGGTGTCACATCTTCAATTTGATTTTTCCCGATAAATAATTTATTTAATTGATTCATTTGATCAATACCCGATAAATCTTTAACCTTATTACGCGTTAATACTAAGTCCTTTAAAGGTAATGAATATAACGGTTTAATATCTTCAATTTGATTACCTGCTAAAGTTAAGTATGTTACATTTTTCAACGCGCTTAATGGAGCAACATTCGTAATTTTATTATTTGCTAAATTCAAGTAATCTAGTTGTTCCATTTTCGCTAATGCTGTTACATCTTCTATTTGGTTGCCTGATAGATATAAACTTTTTACATTTTTCATTTCAATTAGTGGTGCAACGTTTGTAATTTTATTATTACTCAAATCAAGAGATTCTAAATTATCCATCTTAACAAGTGGTGTTACATCTGAAAATTCATTACCACGCAAAGCTAAATGATTTAATTGCTTTAAATTCGCAAAGAACGACGGATCTGTTATCTTCGCATTCGCAACTGTTAAAGATTTTAAATTTGGCATATATTTTAATGCACTATAATCAAGAATCTCATTCGTGTTTAAAAACAAGTCCTTTACTTGTAATAACTCTTCTTTCGTAATTGGTGTATTTAAATCTTTTCTATTAAATACTTTTTTATTAACAAGTTCTCTTAATTTGTTATCTGTTATCATATTTTGATTATCAACTGGATTATCTGTTTCCGTATTGCCTGAATTAGAGTTATCATCTGGTTTCTCTGTTTCTTTGTCGCTTACAGTTGGATCTTTAATTTCAAATTGAACTTGATATTTGTGATCGTATCCAATAGCTGGAATAAGTATATGCATTTGCATATTATGCTTCTTCTCAAATTCACCAATTTCAAATTGAACTACTTTCGTCCCATTTTTCCTCTTATCTTCTGACAAAACTTTTACATCATGAAATACACCAGGCTGTTTTCTATCTTCTATTCTAAGATATTGAAAATAATCGCTATCTTGCATTGTTACAGTAACAATTTTTTTCCCGTCTTCAATTGCTACTTTAGGATTTTTTATGTACTGAGAAACCATAGATGGCTCATCTTTTTGATCCTTATATATTTTAATCTCAGTATCATACGTGCGATTACTGGCTGCTGCTAACGACTGGTTTGCTTCAATTTTTATTGCTGCTAACGCTGGAGTAGAATACGCAGCAAATGGAATAGCCAATGTGGTTGCTACTACTAGAGCTTTAATATAACTTTTTTTCAAAATAATATCCCCTTGTCTTATATATATTTTAATTGATAATACCTATCAATTACTAACATAATAAATGATAATGAATCTCATTATCATTGTCAATGAGAATATTACATTGAGTTTATATTTCTATAGATAAAAAATTAAAAACCCTTTACTCAAAGGGCTTTTTTACCTATCGTATGAAGAATTTCACTTTTTTCCTTTTCATTAATAACACCAATTTTTTGCAAAATGTTTGCATACAATACAAGTTTATTATATATCCGTTCTGACATACTTCCCCTTCTTTCCTTCGACCAACTTTTTTTGTATTGGTAAATTATATGAACGAGATGAGAAAATGTGTCCACTTTTTGCATAAATACAAATCTTTTATTTTGTTACTTGCTGATAGTAAAACTCCCACCTAAAAATTAGGCGGGAGTCTAGATGTATTCAATTCATTTAGCACATGGTCCATTGAATATTATGCTTTTTGACTTCTTCTTCAAAACTATAAGGCATTTTCTTATCACAAATGACATGTTGAATATGAGAAAATGCTGCTATTCTATAATTCCCTTTTACGCCTACCTTTGTATGATCACATAAAATATATGTTTTCTCAGCTAACTTAATCATCGCTTCTGACAGTTTCGCCTTTTCTAATTCAAAGCTAGAAACCCCAAAACCTGGCAACAACCCATCAATCGAAACGAATGCTTTATGAAAATGAAATTGATGGATTACTTGCTGTGAAATAGACCCTGACACCCGTGAATGTTTTGGAGATACTTTTCCACCAATAAATAAAACCTCACCGTGAAACATCTTTTTATTAATAGAAGATATTAATTGTGTCGCTACTGGGAAAGAGCTCGTAACAATCGTCAAATTTTTACGATGAACAAGATACGGTACCATTTGAAGTGGTGTACTTCCATCATCAATTGCAATAACATCTCCATCTTCTACAAACGTTGCTGCCTTATACCCAATTCTTTTCTTTTCTTCTATATGCAGCATCTCTCGTTCTAACATTGGTGCCTCTATTCCAGCTCCCGGAAGTTGAACGGCTCCACCATACACTTTCTTCAACTTTTTTTCACGATCTAATTCTTCTAAATACCGGCGAATCGTCTCTGTTGATACAGCAAACTCTCTCGCTAATTCTGAAACTTTTACTTTCCCTTTAAACTCTACCTTCTCAAGAATTGTTCGCTTTCTTTCTTCACCTACTACAGACATAGCCTCACCCCATTTATATCTACCTCATAAACTGCCTTACTTATACAAAGTTATAATTTTCTTTGTAAGTAGAAACCTCTTCATGAATATGAATACCACGCTTTTCTAATTCGTCAAAAATGATTTGTGGATTTTCAAAAGCTTCTTCAGGAGTAATAACACCGACTTTATTAACTACTCCTTTTGCAATTGACTCTGTAGCGACTCCGAATGGGATTCCAACATTTCTTGTATAAGCTCTTAATTTCTCCCAACCTACTACAGAACCGTCAGATAGCGGATGTGTATGATATAACACATGCCTTTGTTTTTGATTATTTTTCATACCTACTACTTCTACATGAAGTGCATAACCATAAAGCTCTGTTTCTTGTCCTTCTTTCGATTTTAGTAGATACTTCGAAATACAATCCATAATACCTATTTCTTCACCATTTATTTCAATTTGATCATTACGCAATATACCATAATCATATAAAGCACGAATGAGCTGCATATTTTGCTCAGGCCAAGTACCTCTCGTTTCTATCAGCCCAACACCTTTGTCCTCCAGCGCCTTCGCCAACGTAATCGTTTCTGAATGCGGGATTATATACTGCGTTGTTTTTCCGTAAGGCGCTGGTAATTCAATTTCTCTTGGGCGCGCAAACGGAGGTACTTGCTGAAATTCACCACCTTCATACACTGTACGCGATGGTAAATGTGGATCATATTCATATGTCGTTGTTTCTGTAATTGATGCTGAAAAAGCAATTGGGCGATATGAGCCATGGCTTACTCGAACTGACTCTACAGTATCTAGCTGATTTGCTGCATGCATAGCCATCATTTGTGTTACACCTGGCGTCATACCAAAACCAGGTAAACATGTTTTTCCGTTTTGAACAAATATAGAATGGGATTCATTCTCTTCACCAAATCCATTCAAGTTCACACCGTGACAGCCGGCATCTGCAATACAACGAGTGGACAATCCATTTAACTTTATCGTCGTGCCATCCATTACAATGTCATAGCCTTTCATTTTTGCAACAGTATCCTCATGATTTGTCACATCGACTTTTACAAAATCAACGCGAGGATCATTTAACCACTCTACTACTTTTCGGCCTTCCTCTTCATTAAAATCGGCGACCGTAATCGTCTCAAAAGATGAAAATTGAACTAAATCTACAATTGCTTCACGACAAATTTTACCTGCTCCACCTAAGCAAAATACTTTCACCCTATAACAACCCCTTTAGCAATACTATCAACTAAACGATTAATGTCTTCTTCATGTACATCACCGATATTTCCAATACGGAACGTATCTACTTTCGAAATTTTCCCTGGGTAAATAACAAATCCGTACTGCTTTAATTCGTTATATAATTGCTGAAATTCAAATCCTGCTTCTGGATAAATGAAAGATGTAATAATAGGAGATTGATATTTTTCATCTACTAGTGGCTTAAATCCGATTTCTTTCATTCTATTCACTAATAGTTTTTGATTGTTATAATATCGATTGTAACGTGCTCTTACTCCGCCCTCTTTTTCTAGTTCCAGGAGCGCTTGATAAAAAGCGTGTACAACATGTGTAGGTGACGTAAAACGCCATTTTCCATTTTGATTTTCCATCGTTTCCCACTGATCGTATAAATCTAAAGATAATGAACGTGCCTGTCCTTGACACTTCAACAATTCATCACGCTTTGCGATAACAAAGCCGAATCCAGGCACACCTTGAATACACTTATTCGCACTACTAATTAGAAAGTCAATTTGCATCTCAGCGATATCTATTTCAATACCACCGAAACTACTCATCGCGTCAACCAGTGTAACTTTTCCGTATTGTTTTCCCAATTTACATACGTCTACAATTGGATTAATAATACCTGTAGTTGTTTCACAATGAACAACTACAATATGTGTAATCTCTTTATCTTGTTGCAATAACTGTTCTACTTCTGCAATATTAGTAGGCTCCCACTCTTCTGTTTGACTGACCACCACATCTATATGTAACATCTCTGCCATTTGTACAATCCGCTTACCGTACGCACCATTTGTACAAACTAGCAGCTTTCCGTTTGTAGGAATAACAGAACCGATTACTGCTTCAACCGAAAACGTACCGCTTCCCTGCATTAAAACTGTTGTGTACTTTTCTTCTTCCTTTGTTGCTAACGATACAAGCCTATTTCTTACATCTTGCACCATCGTGTTATATTCAACATCCCACGTACACCAATCATATAACATAACTTCTTTTACAGTTTTTGTTGTCGTTAATGGTCCTGGCGTTAATAATAAGTAGTGATTTTCATTCATGATCCTATGCCCCTTTTATGAAATAATAAGTTCTTGTTTCTCGATATGTTCCATTACGTTTTCGAGTTCCTGCATCGTTTCAATCGTAAAATGTGCCCCATTTTCAATGAAACGATTACGAACTATCTCCATTTTTTCACGAAGCTCTAACAGATCCATATTCTCAACTTCCTCTTCCGTTAAACCGAGCTCACTACTGCCAAGAATTACACCAACTGTCCACATTCCAGCATTTCTACCCTCTTTCATATCTGACACGGTGTCTCCAACTTTTATCATATGATTCATTGGATATACACCAAGCTCCATCGCATTTTTATAGCACATCCACGGATAAGGACGCCCCGCTTGAACATCATCTGGCGTTACAAGAAAATCAGGTTTATATCCTTGTAGTGCTGCTTCTTTTTCTACAATGTCCATCATTTCTCTCGTATAACCAGTCGTTGAACCAATTTTAATTCCTCTTTCACGTAAAGAAGCAATCACTTCTTTTACTCCATTAATCGGCGACGCATAACGCGGTAAAATAGCGAAGAGAATCTCTTCAAATTCTTCATACATCTCCTGAATATCTGCTTCTGTTGGTAATTGTCCGAAAATACGATTCCACTCACTTGCAATACGAGGCATCTCTGTAAGTGCCCTTACATGATCTATTTTTAATAACCCCATTGGCTTACGGGCTTCTTCTGCTGTAATTTCAACACCGCGTTTATGGAAGATCTCCATAAATACTTCCAGTGGTGCAAAACATCCGTAATCAACCGTCGTACCAGCCCAATCAAAAATAACTGCTTCAATTTTCATTCTATTCATCACCCTTCTCACTTATCTTTTTTGCCATTGTGACGTTCGGTTACGAAGTGCTTTCGTTCCCCATTCATATACAACTCTTACTACAATATTTGTAACAACAATAAGTACACTCATTGCAGCTGCTGGTGCTACATTTCCTGCATCATCCATATTTACAATTGATACAGCAGCTAGTTTAAAATCAGCCGCATACAAGAACACAACTGCCGATACAGTTACCATTGAATTTACGAAGTAGTACATAACCATTTCTAAAATGGCTGGTAAACACATCGGTACCGTTACTCGAAAGAAAGTTTTATAAAACGGTATGCTCATCGACTGCGAAACAAGCTCAAACTCTCGGTCTAGTTTCTTTAAAGCCGTCGTTGCCGTAACGAATGTTACAGAGTAGAAATGAATGATATTTACTAATACTAAAACGGCAATTGTGCCATATAAAGCATGAAACGGATTTGTTATTGAAAGTCCTAGAATTTGAATTGTTGGTTGACTGAAGAAAAAGACATATCCTAATCCAAGTACTAATCCAGGAATCGCTAACGGTACAATTGAGAAGAAATAACCTACTTTTCTTAAAAATTGTAGCTGTTCTATTTTTTCAATCGCATAAGCGAACACAAATGTTAAAATCGCCCCGATAACTGCCGTAACGGCTGAGACAATTACACTATTTTTAAATGCTTCAAGTCCGTCTCCTGTCAAACTTGAAAAATTAAAATGCTCAAATGTAAAACTCATATTATATGGCCATACTTTCACACTTGCAGCAATACCAACTGCCACAAATAAAAGAATGATCATAAGCGTTACTACGCTACAATATACGAATGAAATAACATCTCTTTTCTTATTATTTATTATTCTGTAAGGTACTGCTTTTGAAGATAAGAGATTCGCCTGTTTCCTTTGCGTAATACGATCAACTGCAAATGCGAAAATAGCTGGGATTAATAAAATCATTCCGACAGTTGCGCCCATGGACATATTTTGCTGTCCAATTACTTGCTTATATACGTCAGTAGCAAGCACATTATATTGTCCACCAACAATTTTTGGTGCCCCAAAATCAGTGAAACTAAGTGTAAATACAACGAACATCGCACTAATTAATCCGTATTTCACACTAGGTAAAGTAACCGTAAGAAACTGCTTCACTTTACTTGCACCTAACATATTAGAAGCTTCATATAAACGATAATCAGAACCTTGGAAAGCAATTAATAAAATAAGGAATGCTTGTGGAAATGTATACATAACTTCAGCCATTACAATTCCTACTGGTCCGTATAACGGTATTTGTATTCCTTCAAATAAACCAAACATCCCTTTTGTTATTAATCCTTGATTACCAAATAAATATGTAAGCGCAATACCGTGCATCATCGTCGGTGCGAATAATGGTAATAATGCTACGTATTGAAATACGCGCTTTCCAAAAACATTGGTACGAGCAATCGCATATGCATAAGCGAACGCGAGTGTAACTGAAATAATTGTTGTAGCGCCCGAAATCCATATCGTATTTTGTAATGATTGTACTAGCGTTGGTGTTGTGAAATATTTACTGAAATTCGCAACACCAACGAAAGCTCCGTCTTTATCGTAAAAGGCTTGTGTAAATAGTTGTAATAGAGGCAATACAAGCATGATAAAAAATGAAAGAAGCATACCAATAATTAATAGTCTTTGTATCCACTCTTCTTTACCGATACGTCTTTTAATCTTTTTTTTCGCACTTTCCACCTTTAAATTTTCTAGCATCTCCATCTATACAATGACCTTCTTTCCATATGACAACATATGATTTTCTGAGAAAGAGATTTGAATTGGCTTTCCTTTTCTAATAGCAGTTTCCTCTACTTCTGATGCCAATATATCCACTACAATTTTCTCGTTATAAAGGTGTGTTTTCTCTTCTATAACCCGCACTTCCGTCCGGTATACAGAGCCGCGAAATTCCATGCTTTCTACAACTGTTTTAATACCATTATTTTGTACAACTGTTACATGTTCCGGACGAATTGCATGTTCTTCGTTATTTTTCGAAAAGAAATTAATAGAACCAATAAAATCTGCCACAAACGGATTGGCTGGTCTTTGATAAATCTCCTCTGGTGTTCCAATCTGCATAATTTCCGCATGATTCATTACAACAATTTTATCAGCCATCGTTAATGCCTCTTCTTGATCATGCGTTACCATAATAGTT
This sequence comes from Bacillus sp. NH11B, assembly GCF_001884205.1. Lineage (NCBI taxonomy): Bacteria > Bacillati > Bacillota > Bacilli > Caryophanales > Bacillaceae > Bacillus > Bacillus sp. NH11B. Next base: position 63,143 of record NZ_MAOG01000019.1, read on the forward strand.
GTTACTCCCACTTTTTCTTGCAAATCGCGCATTTCTCTACGCAACTTTTCACGCACTTTTGCATCTAAAGCTGATAACGGCTCATCGAGTAACAAAATATCGGGAGACAGAGCGAGCGCACGTGCAAGTGCCACTCGCTGCTGTTGTCCACCAGACATTTGAGCAGGATATTTATCTTTTACATTCAGCAAATCAACAAGTTCTAACGCCGATAGCGCCTTCTCTTTTACTTCTGCTTTTCCATATTTTTTTGTCTTTAAGCCATATTCAATATTTTCAAGTGCTGTTAAATTCGGAAATAATGCATACGATTGAAACACCATTCCGAAGTTCCTCTTTCCGGGAGGTAATGCTGTAATATCTTTTCCATCCACAGCTATACTACCTGTTGTTGCCTCTTCTAGCCCTGCTAAAATTCGAAGCAATGTTGTTTTCCCACAACCACTTGGGCCTAATAAACATACAAACTCATTTTTTTTCACAGTAAAAGAAATATCTTTTAACGCTGTAAATGCATCAAACTGTTTTTGAATGTGTTGAATTGATAAATATTCGCTCATTTTTTCTCTCTCCCACTCACTTACTTTTTCGGTTCTGCTTTTTGGCCAAACTCTTTTTCCCATTTTTCTAAAATTTTGTCACGATTTTCTGCTGCCCACTTAAAGTCATTCTTTTTATATAACTTTTCTGTCACATCTTTAGGGAATCCATCTGGAAGTTTATAATCATTTTTAATTGTCGCAAATCCATTTTTCTCGAAGTATAACTTCATTACATCATCAGTAATTGCCCAATCTAAAAATGCTTGCGCTAATTTATCATTTTTTGCATTATCTTTTTTAATAAGTGCGTTCGCTTCTACTTCCCAACCTAATCCTTCTTTCGGCAATACAACTTCAACTGGTGCACCTTTTTGTTTCTCTTTCAAAGCACTATAAACCATCGATACACCCACTGGATATTCACCTGCACCTGCTAATTTCGCTGGTTTTGAACCTGAATGAGTATAAGTTGCCATATTATCATGAAGTTTCTTCATGTAATCCCAGCCCTTATCTTCTCCCATAATTTGTAGCCATGCAGAAACTGTTAAAAATCCTGTTCCAGAAGAAGCTGGATGTGGCATAACTAGTGTTCCTTTATATTCTGGTTTCGTTAAATCTTCATATGATTCTGGCATCGGTAAATTTTTCTTCTTCAATTCTTCTTTATTCACAGCAATCCCCGTCATAAATGCAGTATTTCCTACCCATTTTTCTGGTTGCTTATCATCTTTAAATTGCGGAAGAACACGATCTGCTCCTTTTGGAGAGTATCCTTTTAACATATCTTTTTTATCTAAAGCTAATAGACTAGACGCTGCAGTTCCCCATACAACATCTGCTTGTGTATTTTTTCCTTCAGCTAGCAATTTCGCAGTAATTACTCCTGTTGAATCACGTACAATGTTCAACTTCACATCTGGATATTTCTTTTTAAAAGAATCAAGATAAATTGGTACAAGTTCTTCTTCGATCGCTGTGTAAACAGTTAATGATCCAGATAATTTATCATCTTTTACTTTCGCCCCAGCACTTTCTTCTTTCTTTGCACCACACCCCATTAATAACGAAAATACCATTCCAGTTGCTACAGCTTTAAAGATTGTTTTTTTCACTGTCTCTCTCTCCTTTTACAAATCTTATGTACAACTCAAATATAAACAACTAGTGTAAAAGCAGTATTAAACCAACATTAATCTTTTGTTTGTTGTTTGTTTTTGTGCAATACGTTGCTACTTCTATGTTTTTTCGCATTTTTCTGCCAATATCCAACGTGAAATTTACAAATAATTAAAAAAACCTTTATAATCCCACAAAAAAATGAGGCGTTTGTAAAAAACGCCTCATTTTTGTTTACCTTTTTTTGAATTACGATTTGCGTACTTCGCACTATTTTCTCCTTCATACTCTACTGCAAATTCTGCATCGGGTAAGCTTTCTTTCGGAGTTTTATTATTATTAATTGCTGCATTTTGTTTTACTTTCCTTTTTACCAACATACTCACCTGCTCTCACTAAATAACTTTCTATTCTAGTTTGAAACAACTTAAAGTAATTATTACTGGGAAGTGTTAACAAGTACATAAGAGCTTATATATGGAAATACTACATACGAACAAGCCATTACAAAAAGGAGCGATGACTTTGAAGGAGAAAGATACGATCCAATCGCCAATTTTAGACGAAACGCTCCCTCATCAAATGAATTTTCCATCTTTTAAAGGCACGGGCAAAAAGATGCAACAACCTTTTATAAATCAATATGATGTTGTAATTGGAGACAGTAAATACGATTCCACTAACAGTCCTCTTAATAATTGGAGTGATGAGGTAGATCCTGCCATTATGGCTGGGGAAGAATGGATACATCCTACAAATGATATTGGGTGGATTTCAGAAGAAAATCAAGAACTACTAAAAAACGAAGTTGATAAGAAAAATGATGCTTTTATGCATCCTCAATTTGGAATTAACGACTAAAAAACCATTCTACCTAACATAGGTAGAATGGTTTCATACTATCCAATAATAATTCTCTCTTTCGGATATTTATAGCGAGGTGGTTGCTCTCTTCCGCCACTAGCTAATATAAATGTTAAAATACCGACGCGTCCGATAAACATAAGTACAATGAGTACAAGTTTACCAACAGTTGTTAATTCAGGAGTAATACCTGTTGATAGTCCCGTTGTCCCGAAAGCCGAACAAACTTCAACTATTAAGTTCATAAGTGGTACATTTTCTGTAATGGATAAAATAAAGAGCGCCGAGGCACATAATAAAATCCCCATCGTCATAACGACAGATGCTTTCAACACATCCTCTTCATGTAGCTGACGTTTGAAAACTCGGACTGTTCTCCCGCCCCTTGCAAATGTATATAACGATAATATACTAACAGCAAATGTTGTTGTACGTATTCCGCCCCCAACTGAGCTTGGAGATGCTCCAATGAACATTAATATACTCATAAATAAAAGCGTTGGTTGTGATAATTCACGGATGTCCATTGTAGCGAGTCCACCACTTCGCGTCGTCACAGATTGGAATAGCGTATAAAATACAGTTTCATGCCATGACTTTCCTACTAAAAAATGATTTCGTTCTAATAGAAAAATCATAATTGTTCCAACAATAACGAGTGCAAAAAATGTCGTTGTCGTCAATTTTGTAAATAATGAAAAGCGAAATAGTTGCTGTCGCCTTTTACTAAGGAATTGCTTGACTTCCATTAACACCGGAAAACCAATAGCTCCTAAAATAATAAGCAACATATGAATCATTTGAACAATGTAATCTTTTTTATACGGAATAAGTGATTGTCCTGTTAAATCAAATCCTCCGTTCGTTGTTGCACTCACAGCGGCAAAGAAACCATGAAAATAAGCTTCTTGCCAAGTCGGGAAATATAGTAAAAATCTTGTACCTAACAGTATTGCTCCAATGAGTTCTATCGAAATAATTACAATTAAAATAGAACGCATTAATTCTACAAGGCCCGATAAATTTCCTTGGTTATGGTCTGCCATAATTAACCTTCTTCTTTGCAAACCAATCTTTTTACCCGTTATAATCCAAACGAATGTACCAAGTGCCATAATTCCTAATCCGCCTAATTGTAAAATCAAGGCTAAAACAATAATTCCTGCTGTTGTAAACGTATCTGAAATAGTAACAACAGAAAGTCCCGTAACACTTACAGCACTAACAGATGTAAACAGCGCATCTATAAATGTCCATTTCACACCAGGCTTCGTAACAAATGGAAAACTAAGTAAAATTACCGATACAACTACCGCTAGTAAATAAAATACAACGATAAGTTGCACGGGACGTAATTTTTGTAAAAACTTTTTTATATCTCTCATTCCATCACTTCGCTACCTTTTTCTATCGATTAAATAAAGAAAAATCATCACTTTCTTTATTTGTAAATAACTGCTGAAATAGTTTCGCAAATACCATTCCGTATACAGTTCCATTTCCCCCATACGGCAGTGCGTAATATAAATTATGTATTTCTTTATCTTCTTTTAAAATAGGGAGACCATCATGACTGCCACCAAATGCTGCTGCCCAATAGTACTCTGCCTGTATATTTTTATACTGTGGGAACATTTCTTTTACAATGTTAATAAGGATATCACGCTTATGCAATAATTTCGTATCGCCGATTGTTTGAATTTGCATCGCTTCATCTAATCCACCTACAATAATGCGGTTTTGATACGTTCGAAAATATAAGTAAGGCCGCGCTGTTTCCCAAATTAATGATTGCTCATGCCAGCCTTCAAAATGATTTAGCTTATTTGTCACAACGGCATAAGACGTTTCTACTGTTGTGTTTTTTTCTTTCTTTCCAAAGATTTCTTCATAACCTGTCGCCATAATAATATTCTTTGCTACGATTTTATTTCCTGTGTTCGTGTAACAAATCAAATCATTTTGGATTTGTTTAATATGTAATGCCTCTGTATGCTCATATATAGTAGCACCCATTTGTTTCGCTTTATGCAAAAGACTATGCGCTAATAAATATGGATTCACTTCTGCATCACCGTTTGTATATAACGCTGCTTGTTTTGCAAATGAATAACGCTTCTTAATATCAGACTCTGTAAAATATTCAACCGGAAACCCATAATGGCGTAACGTATTATATTCTTCTTGTAAAAATGAAATATCTTCATCTCTACTTGCATAATACAAACTATTTCGTGGAATAAAATGGGGATCAATATCGAGAGTTGGCACAACTTTCTCCATTGTTCTAAGCGCTTCATAACAAAGTCTATATGCTCGCACCCCTTTCTCTTCACCAAATGTATGAATAAGAGAGGTCAACGATTTATCATGAACAAATTGTAATAAACCTGTATTTGCAGCTGTGCTACCACATGCAATTGCTCTTTTTTCAATGAGCATAACACGCATTCCAATTTTAGCTAACGAATACGCTATATGAGCACCCGCTTCTCCACTTCCAATTACTAGCACATCACATATCATATCATTTTCTAACGTTGGATAACAAGGTACAGAAACTCCAGCACTCCAAAACAACTTACCAGTCATAAGCTTCATAATTATACTCCTACAATGTATTTTTCTCCTCCCTATGTTTCGTCATTTTCCATAAAAAAATCCAACTAACATACGCTAGTTGGATTTCTTCTTTTTAATTAGAACGCTCTTCAAGCCAATTTCCAACCGTCGGATATGTTTGCTTTACAGCCGTTCCACCATACACAATAGACATATGTCCTGTTGGTAAACATACATACTGTTTATCTGTGCTAGAAATATGATCAAGTAAAGCCTCTACTTGACATGGTAAAGCAATATGATCACGTTTCGCGGAAATATTTAAGACATTCGCCTTAATATTTGCAAGGTCTACCTTTTGTCCGCGAATAACGAGTTCACCCTTCACTAATTTATTATTTTGATAAAAATCACGAATCCATTGTCTATAAGATTCGCCTGGGAATGGAATACCATCACCAACCCATTTTTGAACTAACTTCCAGCTTTCGACGAAGCGCTCATTTTCTGAACGATCGACTAAAGCAACATATGGACCAACGAAGTTTGTAATTGGTTTTAACATCTTATTTCCGAAATCAATCATTTCTGGCGGAATATTTCCGAATGTATCAACCGCTTTATCTAAATTGAAATATTTCTCATCTAGTAAAGGACCGTATAATCCTGTTTCAGAGAAATCAAAAGGACTTGTCATAAAAATCAAGTTACGAATTGGCATGTGCGGATGAAGTGCTGCATAAATAGATGTTAATGTTCCACCCATGCAATAACCAAGTAAAGAAATCTCGTCCGATTTTGCAGTTCTCATTACTTTTTTCACTGCTTTTGCAATATAATCGAACACGAAATCATCAAATTTCAAATGACTATCTTCTAAACCAAATGTGCCCCAATCAAGCATATATACATCAAAACCACGATCTACTAAATATTCCACTAAACTATTTCCTGGAGTTAAATCCATAATATATGGTTTATTAATAAGAGCATATATTAATAAGATTGGAACTCTCTGCGTTTTTTCTTGTTTTGGAATGTAACGATACAGCTTCGTTTTATTCTTCGTCCAAATAACCTCTTTTGGTGTTAAACCAACTTGTGGTTCTGGTTCGCGTAATAAAATTTCGCTCGCTCTTTTCACACGACGATATGCTTTGCGATATTCTTCTGGGTACAACTCTAATTGCTTTTCCCATTCTGTTACGAATGTAGTCATTTTTTTATCCCCTTTTCGGTCGATTTCTTTCTAAAAAAAAGAAGTGCATTCCTGCTATGGATATGCACTTTTTTCTTACTTCATTACATGTATAATCCGCCGTTAATGTTTAATTGCTGACCAGTGATATACGCACCGTCACGGCATAGGTATACTACACCTTTTGCAATTTCATCAGCTTGACCAAAACGTTTTTTCGGGATTTTCGCAACGATTTTTTGACGCACTTCTTCTGGTACTTCTGCTACCATTTCAGTATCAATAAATCCTGGGCAAATTGCGTTTACAGTTACATTTGTTCTTGCAAGTTCTAAAGCTAATGATTTTGTAAATCCTAGCATACCTGCTTTTGCTGCTGAGTAATTTGTTTGTCCAAATCCACCAGCTTGGCCAATAATAGAAGAAATACTAATGATTCTTCCTTCTTCTGCTTCCGATATGTATGGAAGTACTGCGCTTGTCGTATTGAATACGCTGCTTAAGTTCACGTCAATTACGCGCTCCCAATCTTCACGATTTAATTTTTTGAATGTACGATCTCTTGTAATACCAGCATTATTAACAAGAATATCAACTTTACCAAAATGATTCACAGCTTCTTCTACAAGTCTGTTTGCATCTTCTACTTTAGAAACATCCGCTTGAACTGCATAAACGTCATGTCCTTCTTTTCCTAATTCATTTACTAAGTTTTCAGCTGCTTCTTTACTGCTGTTATAGTTAATAACAACTTTTGCTCCCTCTTGTGCTAATGCTACTGTAATTGCTTTCCCAATTCCTTTTGCCCCACCTGTTACGATTGCTACTTTGCCATTTAATTGAACCATTTCTTTTCCCCCTTAAATGAATTTGTGAACGATTGTTATGAATCATTTTGGTACTCATACTAATAGAGTCCATATATTAATTATGTTTCGTTGTTTATTCATGAAAAAGAGATTCTCCCTCTCTCTTTTACACGTTATAAACAATCGCTTTTATCATTTTTTATTTTCTGGCTTATTCGCAGGCTTTACTTCTTCTTTTACAGGTACTTGTAGTTTAGCTAGTACCGCATTTTGCTTTTCTAGTAATTCTAGAATTTGATCAACTTTCGTTTCTAACGTGCGAATATCTTGTTTTACTTTCGTAACATCACGCTTTAATGTAGGAGCTTGTCCTAATGAATCTACTTTCTCTTCTAGAACTTCCTCGATGTTATCAACTTTATTTTCTAAGTTAATAACAAGCGTAGCTACTCTAGCGATATCCTCTTTCGTTGGCACATTCACTTGTTCTAAATAACTTTTTGTCGTATCATTTAATGCTTTTTGATAAAACAAATTCAAGTCTAGAACGCTGCCCATCCAAGCAGAATATTCTTCTGTTTTAATTGTTTCATTGAGCGCTTTCCCCCAAAATGTTTCGGTTTGTTCATAAGCATTTTTCCATGCTTGCAATGGATCGAATTTTTGATCAATCACTTCGCCTACACTCCCTTTTTCGTTTTTGAAACAATTCAACCTATTCACTATTTTCTAATATTCCGAATAAAACTTCAAGTATATATTTTATTTTTCTTTATTTTCTAACAAATGTATTGACATTAAAAACAGATAGGTGTAAATTGCACTTATAAGCAAAAAATTCCATCTAACTGATTCATGAGGTGATGCACAATCATGCTACATAATGAACCAGAACACCCAGAAAGTTTGGAAAAAAACCAAGCGAAACAACCAAACTCCATGCCAAAAAACTTCTTAGTTCCTTTCTTACTTCTCTGTCTAAAAGACTGGAGTCTTCATGGTTACAAACTCATTCAAATGCTAATGGACATCGGCTTTTCTTCTGTTGACCAAGGTAATGTGTATAGAACATTGCGCAAGTTAGAAAAAGAAAATCTCATTTCTTCCACTTGGGATACAAGTGAAGGCGGGCCAGCGAAACGAATTTATTCTTTAACTGAATATGGAGAGCAATATTTATCAACATGTGCGACTTCTTTTGAACATTATCAAAATATGTTGCGGACGTTTTTCACGTTATACACCAATGCATTCTTTCCATTTTCTACTTCTCCAGAAAAGGATGAAAAGGATTCTTCATCTTCACCTGGTGGTAAAGCAGAGTAATCTGCGTTCACAATATGCAAAAAAACATTTGGAGGTCAAACAATGGAAACTAAGCCATACGAATTAGTCGATGCATTTTGGAAAAACTGGTCTCAATCTCTTTCCCTCTTCTCTTCAGCTGGGAAACAATTAGAGCAACTTACTTTAGAAACGTTAAAACAACAACAAGACGCTTTGCATAAATTAACATCAGGAGTAAATGAACTAGAAAAAGAACTACAACAATTCACAGCTCAGTTCAATAACCAATATACAGATTACGTGAAGCAATTAACTGGAAACTCCTTAAATGATCAAATTAACGAGTGGCAAGGGAAATGGAATGAGCTTTCTACTCAAATGCATCAACTTACTGTTTCTCCTACGAAAACATCTTTGTCTATTCTTACTCAAACTAGCGGTCAATTTGAAGAAACAACAAAACACTTTATTGAACAGCAACAATCGCAACGCGAAGAGGTTCAAAAACAGTTAGAAGTTTTTTTGGGAGAGTTCAAGTCCAAACAACTAGAACTCGCAAAGCAGTTCGAGGAAAACTCAAAAAATCTATTTACTTCCATCAAGTAAGAAAAATGTGGCAACTAACTGCAGCACAAACAAAACTCTTTCTTCCTCCTACTACATCAAGATGGCTTACATTTTTCGATATGGAAAAGAAGGAGGACAAAATGAATCCATTCCAAGAAGCACAAACTGTTCCGGAGCTTCGTTATGATGAGATTCAAGTCGGTGATCAAGCATCTCTAACAAAAACTATTACGGATGAGGACGTTATCAATTTTGCAAAATTGACTGGAGATGTAAATCCTATTCATATTTTAGACTCTTTTGCAAAAACGACAATGTTTAAAGAACGTATTGCTCACGGTATGCTCGTTTCAAGTTTTATTTCTACCGTTCTTGGAACGAAACTCCCAGGCAAAAATACGATTTATTTATCCCAAAACGTTTCATTCCGTGCTCCTGTCAAAATCGGCGATACACTTCGTGTAGTGGCAGAAGTCATTAAAAAACGGGATGATAAAAAAATCATTACATTACAAACAAACATCTACAATCAATCCGATGATATCGTCGTGGAAGGTACAGCGACAATATTGAAAAAAGAGTAGCAAATTTGCTACTCTTTTTTCTATCCAAGAACTTCTAAACTCACCGATTACTTCCGTGTATGAGCACGTCGTTTCCACATAAAATAACGGTACCAGTTCAGATAGTACTTAGCTGAACTGGACTACTTATAAGGATGTGTATCAACATGGTAAAAACAAACAAATTACTAGTTCCAGGTGCAGAACAAGCGCTTGAACAATTTAAATATGAAATTGCGCAAGAATTTGGTGTAAGCTTAGGATCTAACACAGCATCTCGTTCTAACGGCTCAGTTGGCGGTGAAGTAACAAAACGTCTTGTTGCTTTAGCTCAACAACAATTACGCGGATAATTATATAACATATGGCTTAGAGGCAGATATTCTCTGCCTCTTTCTTTTTTAACATACATAATAGTTCTTCTTCACATACTAGTAAGAGCAAATTGAAAGGAACGATATGTGACATGAAACGGATTAACATTAGCATGAGCCCTCCCCGTGTTCTTACATTATCTTTTATTACGCTATCAATTATTGGTACATGCTTATTAAAATTGCCAATTGCTACAACAACATCTATTTCATGGCTCGATGCCTTATTTACAACGGTTTCTGCTTGTACAGTTACAGGGCTTGGTGTTGTGGACACTGGAAAAGTATTTACCTTATTTGGCCAATGCGTAATTTTAACGCTTATACAGGTTGGCGGGCTCGGCATTATGAGCTTTGCTGTTTTAATTGCAATTATGCTCGGCAGAAAAATTGGTCTTCAAAACAGAATTTTATTACAACAAGCATTAAACCAAACAAATGTCGGTGGAATCATTCGTCTTGCAAAAGCATTATTTTTATTTTCTTTTGCTGTAGAATGTATCGCTACTTTACTTCTCTCTTTTGAATGGGTGCCAAAATACGGGATTGCCAAAGGTATATATTATAGCTTTTTTCACTCTATCTCTGCCTTTAACAATGCTGGCTTTTCTGTATGGAGCGATAATTTAATGTCCCACTCTCATAGCGTTCTCGTCAATCTTGTTATTTCTTCTCTCATTATTTTAGGGGGAATTGGTTTTACAGTGATTGTAGATATAAAAAGAAAGAAAAACTTTAAAAACCTTACATTGCACTCAAAACTTATGCTCTCTTCTACTCTAATCGTCAATATTATTGCTACAGCTTTTATTTTTATATTCGAGTTCCATAATTCAATTTCCATGAGAGGTTTTACACCCTTTGAAGAAAGTATGGCTGCTTATTTTCAAGCGGTTTCGACGCGCACTGCCGGGTTTAATACTGTTGATATCTCTGCATTATCAAAACCTTCCCTTTTATTAATGATGCTTCTTATGTTTATTGGTGCTGGCAGTGCTTCAACTGGTGGTGGGATTAAGTTAACAACTTTTTTAATTATGTTTTTAGGCGTATTTAAATTTTTGCATGAACAAGATGATATTGTCGTGTTTAAAAAATCCATTAAAGATACGCTCATTGTCAAATCTTTAACGATTACCATTATTTCAATTTCGTTTATTTTTCTTTCTATTTTAATTTTAAGCATCACTGAACGAGTTCCTCTATTAATGAGTGCTTTTGAAGTATTTTCAGCATTTGGAACTGTCGGCCTTAGCATGAATTTGACGCCACACTTAACAATCATCGGCAAAACAATTATTATCTTTATGATGTTTTTTGGAAAGATGGGACCTTTAACATTAGCCTTTTCATTTGCACGTAAAAAACAAAGGAAAATAAAATATCCAAACGAAGATATTTTAACAGGTTGACAACCGTATAAATTATCCATATAATGAGAGTACAATAGCATATCTCCAAAGGGGAGTAGCGTCCAAGAACTATTTCTTGGAAACAAAGTCGTCATTACGTAGAACTCAGTTCTTCCGGCTTTGTTGGCATTTTCATTACATATGTCTAGCAAGACCTTTGCCTATCAACGGCAGAGGTCTTTTTTGTTTTTACCAATTCCTTCCACCGTTGATGCGCAGGAGTATGGGGAAGCTAAACAGTGGGGAACTTCTTCACTTGTTTAGCATTTATAGAAATGAGAGGAGAATGTACATGGATGTATCATTATTATTGGAGTATGGTTGGGTATTACTCATCCTAATTGCACTAGAGGGGATTTTAGCGGCTGATAACGCTCTCGTTCTCGCAATTATGGTAAAACATTTACCAGAAGAAAAACGAAAGAAAGCACTATTTTATGGATTAGCAGGAGCGTTCGTTTTCCGCTTCGGATCACTATTTATGATTTCGTTCCTAGTCGATGTATGGCAAGTGCAAGCAATTGGTGCGATTTACCTTATGTTTATCGCGGGAAATCACTTATTTAAAACGTATGTTAAAAAGAATACACATGAAGAAACAGAAGAAAAAGAAGCAAAGAAAAAACAAGAGAACTTTTGGTGGACTGTATTTAAAGTCGAAGTTGCTGATATCGCCTTCGCTGTTGATTCAATCTTAGCTGCTGTTGCATTAGCAGTGACTTTACCGAAAACAGGATTAGGTACGATTGGCAGTCTTGATACAGGTCAATTTATCGTTATCTTTACAGGTGGACTTATCGGATTAGTTATAATGCGATTTGCAGCAACTGCTTTCGTACAAATATTAAAACGTAAACCAGGACTTGAAACTGCAGCATTCTTAATTGTAGGTTGGGTTGGTGTGAAATTAGCGATTTATACGCTAGCACACCCTGCTTTAGGTGTCCTTCCGCACTCATTCCCAGAATCTACTCCGTGGAAGCTTACATTCTGGATTGTATTAGTCGGAATCGCAGTTGGCGGTTGGTTCTTCTCAAAAGAGGTAGAAGTAAAAGTAGAAAAGAATTTAGACGAAAAAGCGCTGTAATTACAGCGCTTTTTCTTTTTTGTTTCAATTTCCTCTCTATTTTTAGAAAAAATTCCATTATACTACCTTTTGTAATCGCTTTCTTAATTTATGTATGTCCTTTTTGTGAAACATTGCACAAACTTATTGAAAACGAGAACAAATCCATGTACTTTATTCATATAAGGAGTATTTATAGACGATGTACTAAAGGAGCGTATTACTCATGCTAGAACAAGGATTAGACTATGTTGTAAAACTGGCTAAGAGCAAAAAGCAAATGATAGATACAAACCCAATGCAATATTTCATTCGTGCTGCACTTGCTGGTATTTATATCGGTTTTGTTATTGTACTATGTTTTAAATTAGGTAACTTTTTTCACATTGCAGATTCACCAGCAACATATTTAGCTTCCTCCATGTTTTTCGGAATTGCTCTCGTACTTATTATGTATGGCGGTGCTGAATTATTTACTGGAAATACAATGTATTTCACAGTGGCAACTTTACGAAAAGAAACAACGATTTCTGATACAATTCGTAACTGGGTTGCTTGTTATGCAGGTAACTTAGCTGGCGCTTTATTCTTTGCCTTACTATTTTACGCAACTGGCATTTTCGGAGCAATCGATCACGGTCATTTAATGAATACAGTCGTTGAAGGAAAAATGAACACACCTACAATGCAATTATTCTTTAAAGCGATTTTATGTAACTGGCTCGTATGTCTTGCCTGCTTCTTACCTTCTCAAGTAAAAGGTGATACAGCAAAAATATTGATGATAATGATGCTCGTTTTCACATTCTTCTTATCTGGCTATGAGCATAGCATTGCAAACTTATCATTGTTTGCCTTATCTTTAGTTTCACCACATCCTGATACAATTACTTTCGCTGGGGCTATTCATAACTTAATTCCAGTTACAATCGGTAACATTATTGGCGGATCGGTATTTGTTGGTATGGTATATCATTACTTAACAAAGAAAGCACCTGTTGCTAAACAAGAAGAAACTGAATTAGTAGCAGCTCAAACAGAGGAAATTATTCCTTTACAAGCACATATGAAACATTAGAAACTCTAAAGTGTCTGTTATCAAGACCTAATTTAAAAAAATATTATTAAATCAACCCCCTAACATATTATATGTGTCTAATATGTTAGGGGGGTTTAAATTAAATTAATCAAAAAATTGATTTAACTGTTGCATTAAACAAGAAATCTAACATATAGGGGTAGCGACACATTCCCATCAAGTTAATATTTTGCAGCACCCCCAGAACGCAATTTTAGACCCTCTTATAACAGAGAAGATTATTTTATCGTTTTTGGGGTGACCTCTTTTCTTAGCTTGATAGGTATACATCAGGATCCCATGCCTATCAACTCCAGAACAAGAACAAACCGATTGATATACCAATCAATTTGTTTTATTTACACATCTTCTCTTTTAAAAAGTCAATAAAAACAGATTTTGGTCTACCTTTTAAATAGATAAAATCAATACTAATATTAATTTTCACTGAAGGTGCCATTTCTACTCGGATCAACTCTCCATTTTCTAATTCTTGTTTAACACAATGTTCAGGTAAGAAGCTAATGCCCATCCCTTGTATCACTAAATTTTTCGCTGTTTCCATATTATCTACTTCTAAAGATATAGTCGGGCTCACATCATTACTTGAAAATAACCGATGAATCATGAGCCAATCCATTGATCCATAATCAAAGAAGATAAGGGGTTGTTTACTTACATGTTCTATCGTTACTTTGTCTTCTTTTAAAAGTATATGATTTCGTGGCACAAAAAGGCCAATAGGATCATTATAAAGACGAATTGATTCTACTTGAGGATGTGTTTCTGTTCGTACGATGCCAAAGTCAACTTCTTTATTAATAACCTTCTGTAAGATGTCTTGTGAATGACCAGTTACAATTTTCATCCTAACATCCTTAAATTCAGATTTGAAACTAGGTAAAATTTCAGGCAGGATATTATTAGATATCGATGAAGCACTCCCAATTACCAAGTCATATGGGATTGTTACTTGTTGCAACCCATACTTAGCTTCCTGATAAGATTGCAAAATTTTTTGTGCATGTGGGAAAAAATACTCTCCCTTTTCAGTTAAAGAAATCTTATTGCCCTTTCGATGAAAAAGCTTTATATTAATTTCACGTTCGAGTGATTGGATACGTGCTGTTACAGAAGGTTGGGTTAAATAAAGAGCTTCGGCAGCTTTATTGAAACTACCAAGTTGACAAACATATATAAAAGCTTCAATGTTTTCAATATTCATGTTTAAACGCTCCTTACTTTAGCTCTCTATCATCACTTACTATAACATGTACACGTAAAATCGTATGCATCAAACATCCATAAAATAAGAATGCAACAATTCTGCTGCATTCCCAACTTCTAAATTACACTTTTATTATTTCTTTCTCTTTTCTATTAGCTTTTTTAATAACCATTTTAGCTACAATTTCTGTTGGATCAATAACGCAAATATTTTCGGATGATTTCAATACAAGAGGAATCTCTGTGCAACCTGCTATAATGGCCTCAGCTCCGCTATCTTTCAATTTATTAGCAACCATTGAAAGATATAAAAACCCTGTTTCTAAATCTCCACTTTTAATAGCATATATTCCTTCCATCACTTTTTCTTGCATTTTTCTATCAGGCTCAATGACATCAATCCTGTAACGTTGACAACTGTTTTGGTATAGTTCCGTTTTAATCGTCCCATCCGTAGCTAACAAACCTACTTTTCTAAAATTATTTTCTTGCACAAAACGGGCCGTTTCTAAAGGCATATGCAAAATCGGAATATTAACAGATTTTTTAGCCGCTTTATAGAAAAAATGAGCGGTATTACACGCAATAACAAGAAAATCCGCACCAGCGTTTTGCAATCGCTGCGCTGATTGTACAATGTACGGGGTCGGATCTATTCCCTTTCCCAAAATAGCCGTTGTCCGATCAGGTATTTGAGAATAGTTATCTGCAATGATATGGATATGATCTTGATCTTTCATTGCAGGTGTATAAGAAATAATTTTGTTCATTAAATCAACAGTCGCCAAAGGCCCCATGCCCCCAATAATCCCAACAACTTTTTGCATTTTATTCACCACTTTAAACATATTTTGAATGATTGACTTAATTATAAGTTCCTTTTTAAGAGATGAATTATAGAAAGAATCTATACAACAATAGAAAATATGTATTGATAACTAATGTATAAGAGGATTTTGATATCGAATATTACTATCTAACAAGTGATGAGCAAGTATATGCGCTGGTTGATAACTGGTATACGAGTAGAGAGCTTATCGATACGTACAATCAAAAAGAATCTCATCTAATTCTGATTGGTGGGTTGCAGGCAAATCGAAAACTCTTCTTATTATAGTCCGTTTAAATTTTACTTTGGAGTTTTTAGCTCCCTACATATTTCACGATAATATGAGCTTCAATCTCCCCTTTTGCTTTCCCTCTCTCTATTCTTTGCTTCATCTTATGCAAACCGATGACATCATTTGTATGGAAGTGAATTTCATGAACATATAATCCTTCTTTACAAAAAGTTTCTACGAAATCGAGCCCATTACCCTGTCGCCACCCCATATTAAAATCAAGGGAAAGGATATTCACATCATGATTTCGAACGATTTGCATTGCAGATTCTACTGTAGTTGCCAAAACATATCCGTACGGGCAACTTCTTTGATCATCCATATATACATTCATTTTCTATCTCCTCTCTATTTTGCATATGTGACCAACATATAACATATTGCTCCAAGGCTAATAAAAGGTCCAAACGGCATTTGGGTTTTTATTTTTATACGTTTTAACGCTATACCTATTCCGAAAAAACAAAGACCAAAGCAAGATGCTAAAAATAAAGTTATAAAAACCCCTTTCACTCCCACTATAAATCCGAGTAACGAAAGTAATTTTACATCACCTCCGCCAAGACCATCTGGATGAATCCTTTGCATGCAATATAACAAAATGAATATAGTTCCACTACCAGCTAAACTATCTATCCAAGTAACTAACGGTACAAAAATACATTCTAAAATAAGCAAAAGCGCAAACCAAATTAAAATACGATTAGGTATTAACATATATACTAAATCTGTAACTGAAATTATAAGCAGTAAAGAGAAGAGCGATAAAATGATAATGAGTTCCTGTTCTATTCCAATTACATATACAGTAAGAAAAAATAAACTCCCTGTAACGAACTCAAATACTATGTACAAACTTGAGATTTTTCTTTTACAACTCGTACAACGCCCTTTTTGTATACAAAATGAAATGATTGGAATAAGTTCTTTCGGCTTTAACGTATACTTGCAGTAGTGACAATACGAACGCGGTGTAATAATAGATTCACCTACTGGAACCCTCATTGCGATTACCATAAAAAAAGAACCAAACACCATACCCACTAACAATGCATATAAATAAGTGAACATCCCTTCCTCTCCTTTCCAAAAGAACATAGCAAAAAAAGGAGAGAACTTCTACTTCATATTATCTTTATTCTATTAAAAAAGCAGGCCGTTTTCCGGCCTGCTTTCCCCTATTTTATACGATGAAATATACTGCTTTTAATGGTCCATGTACTCCGACAACAAGATTCATTTCAATATCTGCAGAGTTACTTGGTCCTGTTATAAAGTTAATACAAGATGCGACCGCTTCACCTTTTTCTACTCGAGAGTTCATGTGTTGAACTGCTTGGGTAATACGAGGTACAAGTGTTTCACGTGGAATAATAGCAAAATATACAGTCGGTAAAAAGTGTAAAGAACGACCTTGCCCTTTATGACTTTGTACGACAATCGTACCAGATTCAGCTAATGTATAATCACTAAATGCAATTCCGATATTTGCTTTTTCCGCTATACGCATATTCTCTTCTTTTTTCTCAGGATCCCATACATTTACTTCAACATCTTGCTTTGGAAGCTCTTCTTTAAATAAAGAGGTCAATCCATAGGAATCAAAACGTTCATCTGCTGATAATATAATAGGTCCTCCGCCGTTTTCAACGATTACTTTTTGAATATCTTCACGTAAACGGTCGTTTGTCGTTTCCACAACAGTTGTATGAATGTTTGTACATTGATTTTTAAATACTTCTAACAATTCTTCTTGTGAGTAATCTTTTAACGTTTCTACATTCACATTACTTTTCCATGCTGGACGTTCTACGCCTTCTGTTTTACGCGCGCGTCCAAGTTCTTTTGCGATATTATCTAGAAAGGACTCACGGTTTTGAATTAATCCTGTCATTATTTGTCCCCGCCTTTCTTATGATCTTTATACCAATCACGGAATCTTTCTTTACTTGGAGCCGGGAATTCACGAATATCTGTCCAGTTTTTAAGTGGCCCAACGCCTTTTGATACACGGTTGCCAGATGTAAATGGACTCATTGCTGCCGGTGCCATTTTTGATCCCATTTTATATAAAGCCGCTGAAGAAGCACCCATACTAAACATTTTCATTGCTAATTTTTCTGCAAGTGGAGCACGTCCCTCTTGCTCAACGATAACTTGACGATGTTTTAATAATAAATCATGCAATGGAATTTTTACTGGACAAGCTTCTGTACATGCTCCGCATAAACTAGATGCATAAGGAAGCTCTTTGTAATCGTCATACCCACCTAAAAGTGGTGTTAATACCGCACCAATTGGTCCTGAATAAATAGAACCATATGAATGTCCACCAACGTGACGATATACAGGACATACGTTAACACAAGCAGCACAACGAATACATTGCAATACTGAACGGAATTCTGATCCAAGAATTTGAGAGCGGCCATTATCAACAACGACTAAATGAAACTCTTCTGGTCCATCTACCTCTTCCTCTTGAATTGGTCCTGCTACTGTTACATAACTTGTTAATTTTTGACCTACTGCACTACGACATAGTAAACCAACTAAAACATCTAATTCTTCCATTGTCGGAACCATACGTTCCATACCCATTACTGCAATTTGAGTTTTCGGAATCGACATAACAAGATCGGCATTACCTTCGTTCGTCACTAAACAAAGAGAACCAGTATTTGCAACAGCGAAGTTACAACCTGTCACACCAATTTCTGCATCCATAAATTTCTCACGAAGCTGTTTACGAACAAACTTTGTCATTTCGTATGGATCATCTGAATTTTCATATCCAAGTTTTTCTTTAAATACATCACGAATTTGCGTTCTATTTTTATGAAGTGCAGGCGCAATAATATGTGATGGTGGATCGTTATCTACTTGCAAGATATACTCTCCTAAGTCACTCTCTAACACTTCACAACCAATCTCTTCAAGGGCATGATTCATACTAATTTCTTCAGTTACCATTGATTTTGATTTTACAACTTTTTTCGCTTGTTTCTTTTTCGCAACGTCTTGAATATACTTTGCCGCATCCTCTTTCGTTTTTGCAAAGTAAACGTGACCGCCTCTTTTTGATACATTTTCACTTAACTGCATTAAATAATAATCAAGATTCTCTAACGTATGTTGACGAATTTGTTCACCTAGTTCACGCCACTCTTCCCAGTTTCCTAATTCGTCCGCTGCTTTTAATCGATTTGTATATAATCTCGTTTGTGCAGAAGATACCGCTCCGCGCATAAACGAATCTTGAATTCCATCGCCTACGCGATCATTAAATTTTTTCTCACTGATTTTCATAGACATAGCTTATGTTCCCCCTTCATGAGCGACTATTCAGTACCTCAGCAATATGCATTACTTTTACTTCTTTACCTAAACGCTCAATACGTCCGCCAATGTTTAACAAACACCCACAATCTGCACCGATTAAATAATCTGCACCTGTTTCCATTACACTATCTACTTTTTCATCCACCATTTGCTCAGAAATAGGTGTCATCTTAACTGAAAACGTTCCCCCAAACCCACAACAATTTTGCTCGTTTGGCAGTTCTCTTACAGTTAATCCTTTTACGTTTGATAATAAAATCCCTGGTGCCTCTTTTACTCCGAGCAGGCGTGTCATATGACAGGATTTATGAATAGTAGCAATCCCTGGTAAACTTGCACCAACGTCTGTAACTTTTAAAACATCTACAATAAATTGTGTAAATTCATATGTTTTATCAGCAACCTTTTGTGCACGTTTAGCCCATTTTGGATCATCTTTAAAAACATGCGGATACTCATGAAACATTGTCGCACAAGAGCCAGATGGCGTGACGATATATTCTGCATCTTCGAAAGTTTCAATCATATGTTTCATCGCTTCTTTTGCCGCTTCTACATGGCCGCTATTATAAGCAGGCTGACCACAACAAACTTGTGCTTCTGGAAATTCAATTTCACAACCTAAACGCTCCAATACTTCAACTGTTGCTTTACCGACGTTTGTTTCAAACATATCGACTAAACAAGTAACAAATAAAGTAACTTTCATAACTATAATTCCCCCTCATTACAACTCCGCCAACAATCATACGGTCATCAGATGACTAAGATTAGAAGAAGTAGGCTCAACCATGGCCTATCCTCTCCCTCTTCCAAAGAAAACGCTTACTTAATCTCTCTCTATTTTATCAGAAAATTAGATTTTCAAAAGATTAAATTACGAATTTATATCGCTTTTACCTGTGACAATATGTTCTACATTTGTTAAATGATCTAGCATCGCTTGCTGCGCTAATTCCACATCTTGCTTTAACACCGCATCATATATAGATTGATGCTCCTCTAAAAGTCGTTCTGATGTTGTTTGTTCACCATATAAAATAATGCGTCTTGATTCACCAATTGTTTCAGCAATCATCTCTGAAACATGATTCATGAGCTCAAGTAAGATGCTATTATGCGAAGATTGTGCGATTCCCATATGGAACTGAAAGTCTGCTTTTTCACCAGCTTTTTCATCTCCAATGCTTTTTGCCATTTCATCTAACCAATGTTTCATATTTTGCAAATTATCATCCGTACGTTTTGCCGCAGCTGCTCGAACTGCCCCCACTTCAAGCACCTTCCGTACTTCTAATAAATTCAAAATATCCTCTTTCTTCATTAATAACTTATTATTTAATGATTTTGTTAATGAAGAAGAATCGAAATTCTTTACATATGTACCTTCTCCTTGTTTCATTTCAATTAAGCCCATTGCTCTGAGCGCACTTAGCGCTTCACGAACTGCAGATCTGCCAACTTGAAACTGCTCTGCTAATTGATGAACAGGGAGTAGCTTGTCACCAGGTTTTAACGTACCATTTTTAATCATTGTTAAAATAGCTTCAGATACTTCTTCGTAAATTTTTTTTGGTTTAATAGATTTGTACTCCAGTTAAATCACCTCAGTATCTTCCAAACAACAATTGTAACGTTTTATAAGAAATTAACATCCATAACTATTTTAGAACGAATTAGTAAGAAGTACAAATGTTTTGTTCATAAAATAGTCAAATTTTTGATATTTGTTCGATATTAATTAATATATTTCCGTGTAACTATAAAGAGCATGTCTCCGAAATTAGAACATGCTCTCCTCATCTTGTACTTTTAATTTAATAATAACTGTCGTTCCCTTACCTTTTTCACTTTCTATTCTCCACTCACCATCATGTATATGAACAATTTGCCTTACAATTGCAAGGCCTAAACCTGTTCCACCGTGTTGACGACTTCTCGCTTTATCTACTCGGTAAAAGCGTTCCCCGAGATTTTCTAAATGCTCTGTATCAATACCTATTCCTGTATCTTTTATGTGCAATTCACAGGAATCATCAATTTGTTTTAATGTTATTATGATATCCCCGTTTTGATTTGTATAACGTATCGCATTATCTAACACATTATGAAGTACTTGTTGCATGCGATCATCATCAATCATTACGATAATTTCAGGATTTAAATTCGTTGAAATACGAAGTTTTTTTTCTATAAACTGTAACTCATACGTATCAAGTACGTCTTCAATAAGCTGTGAAAAAACGATAGGTTGTTTCTTTAGAGGAAAGTGTTCACCTTCTAGCTGCGCTAAATCTAATAAATCATGAACGAGGCGCTGCATGCGATCTGCTTCTTTATGGATGAGTTGCGTTACTTTTCCCTGCTGCGGCCCCTTTGCCACACCGTCTAAAATAGCTTCACTATATCCTTTAATATAACTAAGTGGTGTTCTAAGCTCATGCGAAACATTAGCTAAAAACTCCTTACGCTTTACATCTTCTGTTTCTAAAGAATTTGCCATTTTATTAAAAGCTTTTCCCAATCGTCCGATTTCGTCTTCTGAAGAAATTGTAATCCGCTCTGAGAAATCTCCAGTAGCCAAATGATTTGCAACCCGTTCCATTTGCGAAAGCGGTCTTGTAATAGCAATAATAATTTTTCTACCAATCCATATTGTAATTAGAATCATAGCAAGTGCTAACGGCGCTAAAATAAGGCCCATATCAAATATTAAATCTTTTATACTTTTTAAAGGAATATAGGAGTATACAATACCAACTAATTTTTTATTATCTAAAACAGGAATGACAACACCCATAATATTGCGATTAAAATGTTCTTCATACCCTATCTTAGTCACAGTTTTCCCATCTAATAGTGACTGTCTATCCCCTTCACTTATAAGAGAATGATGGTGCACATCGAAAGGCAAACATGCACTTAAATCACGCGGATTATACACGAAAAGAACATCTGAACTAGATATTTGATCGTATGCTCTTACTTTCTCTTCAAAAGTGGATACTCCTTCATGTTTATCATATTGCGTAGCAAGACGCTTCCCTTCCATTACTAATGAATCTTTTAAATTTTCCACGTATAGCTTTTCATATGAGTATAAAGATACAAAATAAAGAAAGGAAACTGTTACACATACTGCACATACTACTGTAAGCCAAAGCTTTTGTACCATCGTAAACATACGTTACACCTCAAATTTATAACCTACACCCCAAACGGTTTGAATGTAGTTTCCACTTTCTCCGAGCTTTAGACGCATCGTTTTCACATGCGTATCTACTGTTCTTGTACTTCCTGCATAATCATATCCCCATACCTTTTCAAGCAATTGCTCCCGACTAAATACTTGTCCATTATGTTGGCAAAGAAAATATAGTAAATCAAACTCTTTAACTGTAAGTGACACTGCTTGTCCATCCGTCTCAATTCGTCTACTTTTTTCATTAATAAGAATCGGTCCAAATTGAATCTCTTCTTGCTGTTCTTGCTTTGTATATCGTCTTAAAACAGCTTCCATACGAGCAATTAATTCCCCAGGACTAAACGGCTTTACAATATAATCATCTGCTCCCATACGTAAGCCGTTCACCCTATTCCACTCTTCACCTTTTGCTGTTAAAAATATAATAGGTACATCCGACGTTTTTCGAATCTCTTTACAAACTGAAAGCCCATCCATCTCTGGCATCATAATATCTAGTACAACAAAATCGTAATGATCCGTCTCTAATTTTCGAAGTGCCTCTTTTCCATTTTCAGCTTCTCCCCACTCGTATCCGGAGTTATCTAAGTACATTCCGACAAGTTGCCTCATATCACTTTCGTCATCTACAACTAGCACTTTATATTTACTCATTGTCCTTCCCCTTCTCTCTCTATGAGTTGAAACGGTCCTTTTCCGACTTTAATTGTTTGTTTTATTTTCATATTCTTCATATCCATTACGCATACTTCATCGCTATCATAACTAGCTACATATCCTTCGACACCGCTTTTCAAAAATGCAAATGGATTAGATCCTACTTCTGCAAATCCTACCTCTTGATACGTACTTGCATCAAACTTTCTAAGCGTATTCGAACCGTGACTTAGCGCATATACATACTTATCATCCTTTGTTATATTCACTGGCATAAACGGAGCATGTAAAGAACGTACCATTTCTCCGCTCTGTAATGAATACACTAATACTTTCTCATTCACTTGACTTCCATCACCATGTCCGCCAATCCATATTTCTTTCCCATCAGGACTAATCGTCGCTCCTGTTGATGCTGGGGGAATCATAAAGGATTGGATAGCCTCTTTTTTCTTTGTATCAATTGTTGTTAGTTTCGTATCATAAAAATTTAGTACAGATAACTGATTATGATGCTCTACCATCGTTATCGGTCCTTTTCCTGTTGAAACACCCCCTGTCTCTTTCCCTTCTATCGTAAAGAACCTTACCTTTTGAGCATTTTGATCGGCAGCAAATAATTGTTTTTTGTCTTCTGATACGACTACATTCACAATTCCTTTTCCTGTCTTATATTTGTCCACCTGTCTTCCTTCTGTTAGTGAGTATACATACATATATTCTAACTGCTTGCCGTATACAAGTATTTCCTCATTATTTGGAAGTAGTGCAATTCCTGCCATCGGTTCATTTAATTCCCATGTCGTGATTAACTTTTTAGATTTTTTATCAATAAAACTAATACTGCCTTCTTTTATATTCGTTGTTATAATAACATTTTTATCTTTAGCAATTGGTGTATATGAACTTCCTTGACACCCTACTAATAGAAATAAAAAACAGAGAAGAAAAATAAACTTTCTCAAAAGATTCCCTCCATCTTCGGATGATTTCGTTATAATTGTAAAATAACAAATAAATGTGTGGAAAATGTGAAATCTTCCTTTATTAATAAACTTACATATATAATGTACAACAAATAGAATTTGAGGTGTGCAAATTATGCTTTTTCCTGATTTAGCGAATAAAATTGTACGGGAAGTACGCAGACTGATTACAGAAAATATTATTATCATTAATATACAAGGTGTTATAATCGCAAGTACAGATGCGGAAAGAATCGGTCAATTTCATGAAGGCGCACTCCGCTGTGCGAAACAAAAAAAGACTGTCATTATTACAAAAGAAGATGAAAGGCGACTGCAAGGCGTAAAGGCGGGGATGAATCTTCCTTTGCTATTCCATGATGAAGTAATCGGTGTTATTGGAATCACAGGAGAACCTGAAAACATTTCCCAATATGGAGAAATATTACGTAAAATGACCGAACTATTAATTCATGAAAATTACTTTTTAGAACAGCTAGAACTTGAGCACCGTTCTTATGAAGCATTTGTTTTTGATTGGCTTCAAAATACAGACTGGTCTCCAAGTTTTTTCGATCGTGCAAAAACACTTGGTATTGATTTATATAAGAAGAAACAACTTATTTTGTTCTCTATCGATCAAAATGACACGATGCTTCAGCGTAAAATTTGGCAACACGTACGCAATATATTAACAAAGGAGCATCTATTTGTTCGCTGGGGAAATGATCGATTCATCTTATTTACGGTGATAAGCTCCAAAGAGCAAACTTATCAATTTTTAAAACGATTAAAACAAGACTGTGAAACTTTATTTTCTATTACTTTATATATCGGGATTGGGCAAACAGTTACGCCAAGCAATATGAACTTATCGTACGAACAAGCATTACAAGCTCTTTCAGTATCACTTGAAACGAAAAAAATAGTATTTAATGAAGATTTACGTTTAGAAATGTGCTTACAAGATATTTCTACTGAAACACGGGAACAGTTTCTAGAGCGTACCATCAAAAACTTAGTATCATCTCCTGAACTTATGCACACTTTACGTTTATTTATTGATTATAACCAATCCTATAAGCAAACAGCTCAGCAATTACATATACACATTAACACATTGCATTACAGGTTAAAAAAGATTGAGGAACATACAGAACTTGACCCAAAACAATTCAAAGATTTAAATATTTTATACTTTGCACTTCTATTATTAGATAATCACACAAAAAAGAACGATAAAATAGATTAATCTTTAGATGATTACACATAGAAAGAATCCCCTGACTTTTTTATCATTATAATGAAAGCACTGTTACAACGTTTTTATTATTACTAAATACGTTAACAGTTTGAGGGGGATTTCCAATGTTAGAAAAGCAAATTATTGATTCATTCGTATCCATTGTTGGCGAAGATAATGTA
Source organism: Bacillus sp. NH11B (assembly GCF_001884205.1). Lineage (NCBI taxonomy): Bacteria > Bacillati > Bacillota > Bacilli > Caryophanales > Bacillaceae > Bacillus > Bacillus sp. NH11B. The sequence continues at coordinate 88,526 of NZ_MAOG01000019.1, forward strand.
GATACATCCAATATGGGGCGTTTAACTTATAGTTATGATGCTACTCCAAACTTCCAAGCGATGCCTGATGCAGTCATTGCTCCTCGTAATACAAATGAAGTAGCAGACGTGTTAAAAGTGTGTAACACTCATAGAATTCCTGTATATGTTCGCGGGTCTGGAACAAATCTTTGCGCTGGAACGTGTCCACTTGAAGGCGGCATTGTCCTTATTTTCCGCCATATGAACAATATTTTAGAAATTGACGAAGAAAATTTAACAATTACTGTACAAGCTGGTGTTATTACACTTGATATTATTAAAGCAGTAGAAGAAAAAGGTTTATTTTATCCACCAGATCCAAGCTCTATGAAAATTTCTACAATCGGCGGTAACATTAATGAAAACTCAGGTGGATTGCGTGGGTTAAAATATGGCGTAACACGTGATTATGTAATGGGACTTGAGCTTGTCTTACCAAATGGCGATATCATTCGCACTGGCGGTAAATTAGCAAAAGATGTAGCTGGTTACGATTTAACTCGTCTATTTATCGGTTCTGAAGGAACACTTGGTGTTGTTACGGAAGCGATATTAAAACTTGTTCCTATGCCTGAAACGAAGAAAACAATGCTCGCACTATATGAAGATATTAACGAAGCTGCACGTGCTGTTTCTTCTATTATTGCAAATAAAATCATTCCTGCGACACTTGAGTTTTTAGATCAACCGACAATTGAAGTTGTAGAAGAGTTTGCACAAATCGGTTTACCAACTGACGTGAAGGCAATTTTATTAATTGAACAAGATGGACCGCCCGAAGTTGTCAATCGAGATATTGAAAAAATGGCTAACGTTTGTCGTTCTATGAATGCAGTCGATGTTCGCATCGCAAAAGATGAAGCGGAAGCAGATGCCCTTCGTACAGCACGTCGTAGTGCACTATCAGCACTTGCGAGACTAAAACCTACTACAATATTAGAAGATGCAACGGTACCACGTTCACAAATTGCTCCAATGGTTGAAGCAATTAATGCAATTGCAAAGAAATATAATATTCCTATTTGTACTTTTGGTCATGCTGGTGACGGCAACCTACATCCAACTTGTATGACAGATGCTCGTAATGAAGAAGAAATGCACCGAGCTGAACAAGCTTTTGCTGAAATATTTGCGAAAGCAATTGAACTTGGTGGCACGATTACTGGTGAACATGGTGTTGGCGCGATGAAAGCTCCTTATTTAGAAATGAAATTAGGTAAAGAAGGTATTGCTGCTATGCAAGGAATTAAACAAGCCTTCGATCCAAATAACATTATGAATCCAGGTAAAATGTTCGCGAAAGACTCTCGTAAAAGAGTGGTGGTTGAGCGATGACCACATTAAATACAGAAAACATTCAAAAGGAATTTAAAGAACGATTAAGTGAAGATGAACTACTAAACTGTATGCGATGCGGCTTTTGTTTACCGACTTGCCCTACTTACATTCAATCTGGATATAAAGAATCACATTCACCACGCGGGCGTATTGCATTAATGAAAGCCGTCGTCGATGGCTTAATTGAGCCAGATGAAGATATTGAAAATACATTAAATGTTTGCCTTGGCTGCCGAGCTTGTGAGCCTGTTTGTCCATCTGGTGTGAATTATGGACATTTATTAGAAGAAGCTCGTGATATTATAAATCAAAATAAAAAGTTCTCGGTGCCCGTGAGAGCTGTTCGTAAAGTTGTATTTGAAGGACTATTCCCTCATCAAAATCGAATGAGAACATTAACAGGACTAATCGGATTTTACCAGCGTTCTGGTTTACAAACGCTAACACATAAAACAGGTATTATGAAGTTATTCCCTGAAACACTTGCAACGATGGATCTCGTTTTACCAAAAGTCCCTAAAATGAAAGCAATGAAAAATCGTCCTGAATTTTTACCTGCTGAGGTGACAAAGAAGAAACAAGTTGCCTTCTTCACAGGTTGTTTAATGGATACGATATTTTTAGAAACAAATAACGCAACGATGAAACTTCTTCAGTTAGCTGGTTGTGATATCGTTATTCCGAAAACACAAAGTTGCTGCGGGGCGTTACATGGGCATGCTGGTGAAAAAAGTGGAGCAAAAGAATTAGCAAAACGAAATATAAAAGCATTCGAAGATTTAAACATCGACTATATTATTACGAATGCAGGTGGTTGCGGAGCTTATCTCGTAGATTATGATTATTTGTTAAAGGATGATCCTAAGTGGGCAAAGCGAGCAAAGCAGTTTGTTTCTAAAATTAAAGATATTACCGCTATACTAGTAGAATTAGATTTCCATAAACGTACTGACTTACGACTCACGCCACAAATCATTACGTATCAAGACTCTTGTCATTTACGCAATGTTATGCGAACATCTTCTGAACCTCGTATGTTACTAGAAGCCATCCAAGGCGCGACATACCGTGAAATGAAAGATGCGGACCGCTGCTGTGGTTCTGCTGGTATTTACAACATTGTTCATTCAGAGTTATCAATGGAATTCCTAGATTATAAAATGGACTGTGTACATGAAACAGATGCAGCAACGATTGTTACTGCAAATCCAGGTTGTTTATTACAAATGAAATTAGGCATTGAACGGGAAGGTCTTTCTCATAAAATGAGAGGAATTCACATCGTAGATTTATTATTAGAAGCAATTGAAACTAACTCGTAACATACGTAATAATAGGAAAACGGCTATCTCCTTCGTCTATGTAAAGAGATAGCCGCTTTTTTGTCTGCTACAACATTAAAAATATGTTACTTTATTATAAAAAAGAACAACAGAAACATTACAGTTTTGTAAAAATCAATCCATTATATTCCTCTGAAAATTGCTCAAACCATTGATACAATAGGATTCTTCATTTTCTATTTAGGTAACTTTATCCAAAACCCCCCTCTTAAAACGAAGTATAAAAATGCTGAAAATTCCTTTTATACTCTATGTTTCTCTTATTTCCGCCCTTTTCTTCCTCTAGGATAAATTAGGTAATTTTGAAGTCTATGAATTTTTTTCCATCTTTTTTCTTGTAAATTGTATGCTACGATGAATTTGTCAGTCAGACAGGCTGTCAAAAACAAATCGTGTGAAAACAAATTAAAACTTTATATAGGGGGACACACATCATGAAAAAGCGTGTTTTATTATCTGTAGCTGCTGCAACAGCTCTTACTTTAGGAGTATCTTCTTTAGATGCACAAGCTGCAACAGTACAACCATCTAACATAAAGGTTCAAAATATTCAGCATTCAAAAATGATGATGAAGCAAATGAGCCAGCAAGAATTACAAGCATTCTTACAATCTATGGGAGTTGAATCATTAGCACAATGGAATCAAGGACAATTCCAACAAGATTGCTTCATTCCTGGTCAACAGCCTACTGAAAATGTTGTAACTGAGCAACCAACAGCTAAGCCAGAAACTCAAAAGCCTGCTGAACAAAAACCAGCTGAGCAAAAGCCTGCTGAGCAAAAGCCTGAAGCTCAAAAGCCTGCTGAAAACAACAATACTCAAAAACCTACAGAACAAAAACCTGCTGAGCAAAAGCCTGCTGAAGAAGCAAAATCTTTAAGTGAGTTCGAACAACGTGTTGTTGAATTAACAAACGCTGAGCGTACAAAACAAGGCCTACCAGCACTAAAAATCGATACTGAATTAAGCAAAGTAGCGCGCATTAAATCTGAAGATATGCAAAAAAATAACTACTTTGATCATAACAGCCCTACATACGGGTCTCCGTTTGACATGATGAAGAAATTTGGTATTTCTTATACATCTGCAGGTGAAAACATCGCTCAAGGCCAACGTACACCTGAAGAGGTAGTACAAGCTTGGATGAACAGTGCTGGACACCGTGCAAACATCTTAAATAATAGCTTCACTCACATCGGTGTTGGTTATGTAGAAAGCGGTAACTACTGGACACAACAATTTATTACGAAGTAAATAGATTAAAAGAGTCTTCTCATTAGGAGAAGACTCTTTTTTAAATTTCATAACTTTCTATTATGTACGAATATAAAATGTAGAACATAAATAAAATAGACCCGAAGCTTATCACACTAATTAATACATAAAATCCCCATTTTAGGCTCAAAAGCAATGAAAATAATATGCTACATGCCATCACTTGAAAGATTCGCCTACTAACTAAACGGATTTTTTGTAATTTGATTGGTTCTTTCTCTGTATCCTTCACCTTTTTAAACACTTTACTAAGCATAAAAAGAAACATACTAATTCCAATCGTTAGTCCTGTCTGAAAGAATATAATACTTCTCAAATTAATAAAAAGAATAAGCATATGGATAAACAACATAAATAAAGTAATACTCTTTATAAATCCGCTTACACTAAAATGCTCTCCTTCGTTAAACTTATATATATTATGTGAAATAATATACACAAATCCATGTAAAAAAATAATAAGGACAGGCAGAGATAACACGACAACTTGTTTACTTATAAACTCATTCGCTACACCATTCTCGTTCCAATGCACTGCCATACGAGTTGGTAAATATGGATAGATGCATAGAGTAAGTAAAAGACAAGCGAAAAATATTCCTAGCACGTATTTATATTTGACCAAGTGATTCTCACCTCTCTTTTCTCTTAACGGCTTCGCCTCTTTTAGAGAAATCCCTGCAAAAATCTACCTTTTTCAAGTTTAAACTTACACTTTACCCGTTTTCTCTTTCAAATTTTTTCATTGTATTGTTTAAATTTGCAGGGAAAGGTACGTCAACCATGATCTCTTCTTTCGTAATTGGATGTAAAAAATTAATCTTCATCGCATGTAGCGCTTGATGAGACATGTATTTTGTTTGTCCACCATATAATACATCCCCTACTAACGGATTTCCATTATAGCTCATATGAACACGAATTTGATGTGTTCTACCGGTTTCTAACTGTAACGTTACGAGCGTAGCATTTTGTTTGTTAAAATATTTCTCTACTTTATAATATGTTATAGCTTGGTCTCCCTTTGGAGAAACGCGGCGCCTTGTAGCGTGATGTCGATCTCTTCCGATAGCTGCATCAATTGTCCCTTGCTTCTTTTTTACTTTTCCTTCAACAAGTGCCGCATACGTTCTTTTAATTTTCCGTTCCATTAATAAACGATCCATAATTGCACCCGCAATTCTATGTTTTGCGAATACAACACCACCTGTCGTATCTTTGTCTAACCTATGAATATGGCGAACCTTAGTCTCTAAACCTTGCATTTGAAAATGAAAAGCAACAAGATTGGCAAGTGTTCCCGTCCCATCTTTTTCAGATGGATGTGTATCCATTTGCTCGGGCTTATTTACAATGAGTACGTGATCGTCTTCATACACTACATCTAATTCACCATATTCTGGATTTACGCCGTACTCCTCCTCCATAAACATATGAACTTGTAACTTATCTCCTTCTTTTAAAAGTTCATCCCATCTCCTCTGTTCTCCGTTAACCGTAATACCTTTTTCCATACGAAGCTGATGTAATAATTTTTTTGGCACTTCCCATTCTACTTTTAACAGCGATTCAATGCTTATACTATTCCATATCGCTGGAACCGTAATTTCACACCATTCGCCCTTTTTCTTTGTCTCCATACTGTATCACCTTATTTCTATTGATTCTCTCATTGTAACGGAAAATACACTTTGATGCACCGCCAAAAAGAGAAGACAGTCTTATAATAGACTGCCCCTCATGCTCTAATCCTTTTCATTTCTTGCAATACTGCTTCAGCCTTTTGTTCATACGATAAATCTTTAAAGAAATCTGCCAATCGTTTATAGTCGTTGTACGTATCTAATAAGTCGTCTATCTTCTCTCCTTTCATAACTTGCTGCTTTTGCTTCATTTTTACTGGATAACGATACCCCGATACTTCTTGTATTTTGTAATACTCATCCTCTACTTGAATGACCTTTACAAGTTCCTCTTCTTCCGCATCCATCGTATACCCATCAAATTCTCTAAGCAGTTCATAAATGATATGAGTCCATTCATCTTTTGGATAAAATCCTTTTTCTAACCGATAACCGACAATGCGATACATATGTCCATCTTTTTCAGCAAACTGTACTGTATCATTTAGCTTAAACTTAAAATAACGAAACATTGCCTTCACCTACTTGTATGTAATGTTCTTATCACATACTATTTGCAAAATATAGGCCTTGCTATTCATAAAAAAAATACTCACCTTATAGATGAGTATTTTTTAGGACGATTTTTCTTTTTTCTTTCGGAATGGTAACCACCAGTTCCAATCTCCAAACAATTTCATTAAACTTGGTACGAGCATAAGGCGAATAATTGTTGCATCAAGAAATATCGCTAATGCGACTCCAATACCCATCTGCTTTACTGGCAAAATATCAGTAAAGGCGAACGCACCGGTAACAACAATCATAATTAAAGCAGCGGATGTAATGATGCGACTTGTCGAGACAAGCCCTTCTAGCGTTGCTTGATCGTTATCTCCAGTTTCCTCATATAACTCATGGATTCGTGAAATAAGAAATACTTCATAATCCATGCTAAGCCCAAATACGAGGCCGAAAATAAAGATTGGTAATACAAATAAAACTGAACTCTCATCTAATCCGAAATGACCACCTTCAAATAACCAAATAACAATTCCAATTGTTGCACTTAAACTAAGTACATTCATAATAATCGCCTTTATTGGAATGAGTATCGAACGGAATGCGAATAATAAAATGACAAAGGTTGACCCAAATATAACAGACATACCAATTGCAACTTTATCTTTAATTTCATCTTCCAACTCTTGTTGGAACGTTGTCATCCCGCCTAAATAATAAGTAACATCGTTTTCTTTATAATTCTTTTTGAAATCACGAACCCATTGTTTTGCAGTTTCTGTACTTGGCTTCGTATCCAGAAAGACTTCCATTGTTGTTTTATTTCCTTTCGTATACGCTTCAAATACAGGAACTATTTTCGCCGCTTCTGGTGATTGTAACATTCCCGCAACTTGATCTGCTTTCATTCCATTTAGCACGTCATATACACTTGTCACCTTATATACTTGCTTGTCATCTTTTAACTTTTGAACGACATCTTCTACCTTTTGTAAGCTTTCTTTTTCCGTTATATCATCCTTCGTCTCTACTACTAAAGTAACATCGGCGTGTGTTTTGACCGTCTTATTAAAGGCTTCTTCATACTTCTCAAATGCAACTCTCGTATCACTCTTTTCTGGTAATGCTTCAACACCAGGAAACTGCAAATTAGCTGTACGTAGTGGTAATAAACAAATAACAATAAATGTTGTAACAGCAACAATCATTACGATTGGATGTTTCATTACAAACTGTGCAAATTTACGCCATACATTCGATGGAGTAGGTGCTACCTGATTCTTTTTTAATATTCTTTTTCCGATTAAAGATAACAGTGCAGGAAGGAGTGTGAGTGAAAATAAAATACTCATAATGACAACAATCATCCCGCTAATGGCAACAGATTGAATATAGTCTATCTTAAAGAAAAATAAACCGGATAAACCGACGAATACACATAACCCTGAAAATACGATAGCGCGTCCCGCGGTTTGATACGTAATCGCGATTGCCTCTTTCACTGTTCTCTTCGCAACTTCCTCTCGAAAGCGATTTACAAATAACAGTGCAAAATCAATTGATAATGCGAGCCCAATCATCGGTGCAACATTTAACACGAAAATAGATAACTCTTTATCAACGCCGATAAAATATAAAATCCCCATCGTACTAATTACACTTAATATCCCATTTAAAATCGGTAAAATAGACGCAAGCAGACTACCAAATGAGAATAATAGTACGAGAAAAGCAATAGGTAAACCGATCATCTCTGCTACTTTTAAATCATTTTGTGTTCTTTCATTAATCTCTTGATTAATTTTCGGATACCCTGTCGGTGTTACTTTTAATACTGCACTACTTTCTTTCTTGATTTCATCAGCGAATTGCAATGTCTTTTCCATTCGATCTTTATTTGTTTTCCCGGAAAATAAAATCGTCGCATAACCGATATCATCTTGTAGCATCACTTTATTTTCTATCGGATGATGGAAAGACTCATACGTTTCTTTCTCTTGAATATGTTTTATAATTCCCTCTATACCTTTTTGAAACTCCTCATGTGAAGCATCCTTGTTCTTCTCAAAAATGAGTAAAAGTGTATCCTGAGACTGCTTAAAATCTTTATCTAAAATTTCTTTCGTCTTTTGATAATCCCCTTCCGTTTGGAAACCATCACCACCTAATACTCCCGGAAGCTTTGGAGCAAAAATACCGAGCGCTATTGCGAGTAGTAGTAATACGACGATTACTGTATAACGAAATTGATACAAAAAAGCGCCTAACTTCCCCCACTTATCAATTTTATGTACATTGGTCTTCACACATTTTCACCTACTTTATATAATTCACTTATTATTTATACTGTATCACATCTCCCTATAAACAAAAAACGTCTAGGAAAACTATAATACTAGTTTTTCTAGACGTTTTTTTATCTCTCGTTATTAAGTCCCAATCTCTCGGTAAGCAAACGATGACAATAAATTGCAATGATTAACAAAATGCCACCTGCGCAGTAACCAGCTAAAATATCAGTCGGGTAATGAACATTTAAAATAACTCTACTTAATCCAATCCATACAATTAATATGCCCATCAAAATCGTAATACCACATTTTCCAGCTATACTTTTCAAATTTGCAGCAATGATATAGGCAAGAAAACCGAATGTTATGATAGATAGCATTGCATGTCCACTTGGGAAGCTATACCCAAGTGCGTCAAGTGCCTCATTTAATGATGGACGGTCTCTTTTCACAATTTCTTTTATTCCCTTATTAACAAGATGCGTCGTTAATATAGCCATTGGATACACAATCATTGCAGCATAATAACGTTTCTTCCAAAAAACAAGCAAACTTATAACAAGCGTAGTTATGATCCCAATCTCAGATCCCATCTTTGTAAAGTATGAGAAAAATGTAAGAGAGCTTTCCGTTTGTAACCCTTTTACTAATCCGCGGACATATGTATCCATCATTGTAACACCACCTACATGTACCCTCCAAGCGATGATACTAAATAAAACAAATAATAAAACGATACACATTCCCTCATACTGATGTAACTTCTTCTTCAATCGATTTCCTCCTACTATGAAAAAATGCGATTTCTACTTTAGAAACCGCATTTCCTTACTTATTTACCTTTTGTTTTTAACTCTGTCCAGTAACGATCATAGTCTTTTAACTTATCGTCTACATCAACAAGCCATTCTGTACGATTTAATTCTTCTGGTGATAAGAAGATCATATGGTTATCACGATATTCTTTACTATGAAGAGGACGAGCTTTTTCATTTGGATTACTATAACCAATTGACTCATAGTTTTTCACACTTACTTTTTCATCTAATAAGTAGTTCATAAACTTCTCTGCAAGTTCTTTATGTTTCGCACCTTTTGGAATCGCTAACGTGTCAGCCCAAATTGTGCCGCCTTCTTTTGGTACAACGTATCCTACATCTTTGTTATCTTTCGCGATAAATGCTGCATCTCCAGACCAAACTGTTCCGATCCACGCATCTTCTGTAATGAATTTTTGTTTAATATTATCTGTATCAAATGCTAATAAGTTTGGAAGTAGCTTCTGTAAATCATTAGACGCTGTCTTTAACTGTGCATCCTCTTTTGTACTATTAGAGAAACCATTTTTCTTAAGTCCCATTCCTAATACTTCACGAGAATCATTTAATAAAGTAACATGTCCTTTATATTTATCGTTCCATAAATCCGCCCAGCTTGTAGGTGCTTCTTTCACATACTTTTTATTGTATGCAATGCCTGTTACACCCCAAGTATATACTAGAGAATACTTATTCTCTGGATCAAACGCAGGTGTTTTAAAGTTAGAAACAAGATTCTCGATGTTCGGGATGTTCTTCTTATCTAAAGGCGCTAATAAGTCCATCTTCGCCATCGTTTTCACCATGTAATCAGATGGCTGAATTAAATCATATGTCGCGCCACCAGCTTGTAATTTTGCAAGCATTTCTTCATTACTTGCATATTTATCATAGTTAATTTTCACGTTATATTTCTTTTCAAAATCTTTTAAAACTTGCTCATCAAAGTTGTCAGCCCAACTATAAATATTCAATTCTTCTTTCTTCTCACCACAGCCCGCAAGTACACCTGCAACAAGGCCGAAGCTAATAGCTGCGCCAGCTAATGTCTTCATCAATTTCATTGATTTTTTACCTCCTCGTTCTTTCTATATCATTCATATTATAAAGGAAGGTGTCCTCCAGAGTTTTCTTCACCGTCTGCACCTTTATTACGGAAAATTTCCGATAGCACCATTAATCCTACAATTACAACAATTAATATTGTAGAAAGAGCATTAATTTCAGGTGATACTCCTCGCTTAACCATACTATAAATGTATAATGGCAATGTTGTTGATCCTGGTCCTGATACGAAGAAACTAATTACAAAATCATCAATCGATAATGTGAATGTTAATAATGCGGCTGAAATAACTCCTGGTGCAATTGCTGGAAACGTTACATAACGAAACGTTTGCCACGGCGTTGCTCCTAAATCGTTTGCAGCCTCTTCTAAATCACGTCCCATACCAGAAAGACGTGCCGCTAAAATAACAACAACAAATGAAATACTGAATGTAATGTGTGCAATAATAATTGTTGTTTTTCCAAGTTCCATACCTAATTGACTAAATAGGATAAGTAAAGATAATCCCATTAAAATATCAGGAATTAAAATTGGTAAATATACAAGACCGTTAATGGCACCTTCATAACGATATTTGTAACGGTGTAATGCAATAGCAAAAATCACACCAAGAACTGTCGTCACAATTGTCGTTATAAGAGCAATCGTAATACTATTTACAAACGCATCAATAACATCTTGTTTTTGAAATAAATCTGTATACCAATGGAGTGTAAAGCCCTCCCATTCCGCATTAATGCGAGAATCGTTGAAGGAATATACCATTAAAACCATCATTGGAAAATACAAAAACAATAAGATTAACCAAGAATAAGAAACTAAAAACTTCTTCATTTTTGCCTATTCCCCTCCGTTTCCATCATATTTATATACTTTCGTTGCACGATAATATAAGTAAATTAACAGAACAGAGAATAGAACAACAATCATAGATAACGCGGAACCAAACGGCCAGTCACGTGAGCCTAAGAATTGGTTTTGAATTACGTTTCCGATTAATGCTACTTTCGACCCACCCATAACGTCTGATACAACAAACATTCCGATAGAAGAAACGAATACTAAAATAGAACCAGTTGTAATCCCTGACATCGTCATCGGTACTGTTACATTCCAAAATGCCTTTACTGGTGTTGCTCCTAAATCATAAGCTGCCTCTAGCTTACGCTTATCAAGCTGCTCAATTGCTGCATACACTGGTAAAATCATAAATGGTAATAAAGAATATACCATTCCGAGTATTACAGAAGGTGTATTATATAGCAGATTTAAAGGTTCACTAATGATACCTAGTTTCAATAGCAATGTGTTTACAAGTCCTTGTGAACGTAAAATAACAATCCATGCGTATGAACGAACAAGAAAGTTAATCCAGAACGGAATCGTTGCCAATAATAGAAGGATAGAACGATATTTACGATCAACAATTGTAATTGTATAGGCAAATGGATAACCGATTAATAAACATATTACTGTAGTAATAACAGCTATCTTCACTGTTTCCCATAACGTCCCCATATATAATGGATCAAACACACGCGCTATGTTATCTAATGTAAATTTCATCTCCACTGTCCCGTATGCTCCGCGCTGCATGAAGGCAAATGCTAATACGAACAGCAGTGGAATTAGGAAGAAGAGTAACAGCCATACGACTGTAGGTAATGCGAGTAATTTCCCTTTCTTCAATTTAAGGTCACCTCGTCCTCTTGCTCCCAGCCTACATATACATTATCCCCAATGCTCCACTGCGTTGCTTCTTCAGCAGTTTGGTATGCCATTAGTAATTCTGCTGTTTTCTCCTCACGTACATATAGCTTTTCCATATTTCCAACAAATTCAATATCTTCAATATGTCCAAGGTGGTATTCTTTTAAAATTGGCTCTTCAACCGAGCGAACTTTTACATTTTCAGGGCGAACTGCTACGTAGTTTTCCCCATTTTTCACGATATTATTTTCACCGATGAACGTCGCAACAAACAATGTTTTCGGTTGATTGTAAATTTCTTTAGGCGTGCCGACTTGTTCGATATGCCCTTTATTCATAACGACAATACGATCACTCATACTCATCGCTTCTTCTTGATCGTGCGTTACATATATGAACGTAATTCCTAAATTACGTTGTAAGTTTTTCAATTCACGTTGCAAATCTTTTCTTAACTTAAAGTCAAGCGCTCCAAGTGGCTCATCTAATAGTAAGACACGTGGGTTGTTTACAATTGCTCTTGCAATTGCTACACGTTGCTGCTGTCCACCAGAAAGCTTCGAAGGTTTACGATTACGGAACTCAAGTAACTGCGTTAAACGCATTGCCTCTTCCGCACGTTCTTTCTGCTCTGCTACTGATACTTTTTGCATTTTCATACCGAAACAAATATTTTTTTCAACATTCATATGTGGGAATAGTGCGTAATGTTGGAACACTAAATTCATATGACGCTTGTATGGCGGCAAATCGTTAATCTTTTCATCATCTAATAAAAGATTCCCTTTAGTTGGCGTTTCAAATCCTGCGATCATACGAAGTAAAGTCGTTTTCCCGCAACCACTCGGTCCTAAAATTGTTAAAAATTCTCCTTCTTTAATATCTAAAGAAAGAGGGGGGATAATCACTTGATTTCCAAAATGTTTTTCTACTGCTTCAACTTTAATAATCTTTTTCATTTTCCCGTCCTATCTACCTTAAATTTTAATTTTTATATTCATGAATAAATATTTATGTTCTATAGACTATTTTTTGTTTCGATCCAAACAAAAATGGTTGTTTAGCAGCGTTCTCTTCTATTCTTTATGTAGTATGTTTGATTCATTTTCGCATGATACATATGTCGAACAGAAAAACCCCTTCAGTTGCGAAGGGGTTTTTATCATACGGCTACGCCTACTGATAAACACCATCATCATTTTAACAACTTTCGTATGAATTTTAAAGCACTTTTTGTAGAAGAGTAACGAATTTTCATATCGAATGCTGTAGATTGGGACAAAATGCTTTTATAATGGGAAAAAGTCCGAAAACTTTGTTCACCATGATAGCTACCTAACCCACTGCTCCCAACGCCCCCAAAAGGTAAATATGGCGTTGCAAGATGATAGACAACATCATTAATACAGCCTCCGCCATATGAAATATTACTCGTCACTTTCTTTTGCACTTCTTTATCTTCAGAAAATACATATAGCGCTAATGGCTTTGGATGCTGTTGAATCGTTTCAATTACCTCTTCAATTTTTTCATATTCTATAATTGGTAAAATCGGTCCGAATATTTCATCTTCCATAACAGCACTTTCCCATGTAACATTCGTTAACACTGTCGGCTCAATTTGCAATGTTGCTTTCTTATAATCCCCGCCAATCACAGGTTTACCGTCTTGCAAAAATGTACATAAACGTTCAAAATGACGCTCACTCACAATTCTTACGTAATTGTCATTTTGTAAAGGCTCTTTTCCATATTGCTCCGTGATTTCATGCCGTAATGCCTCGATTAGCTGTTCTTTCACTGAAGAATGAACGTACATATAATCAGGTGCCACACACGTCTGCCCAGCATTTAAAAACTTGCCCCAAACGATACGTCTTGCAGTTACATCTAGCTTCGCATCTTTATGCACAATACATGGACTTTTCCCGCCAAGCTCTAACGTAAGAGGCGTTAAATTTTTCGACGCTGCTTCCATCACAACTTTTCCAACACCAACACTACCTGTAAAGAAAATATAATCAAACGGCTCCTTTAAAAGTGCAGTGCTTTCCTCAACACCGCCTTCTACTACCGATACAAGCTCTTCTGGGAATAATTCTTCTACCATTCTCGTAAGCACATTTGAAACGTTTGGTGTTAACTCTGACGGCTTTAAAACGACTGTATTTCCGGCTGCCAATGCTCCTACAAGTGGTGCAATTGCTAACTGAAACGGATAGTTCCACGGTGCGATAATAAGCGTCACACCATACGGTTCTGGCACTACTTTCCCCTTTGATCCAAAATGAGTCAGTGCTGTTCGAACTCGCTTTGGCTTACTCCAAGAGGAAATGTGCTTCATTTGAAACGAAATCTCTTTTAGTACATATCCAATTTCTGTTGTAAATGATTCGTGAACTGATTTATTCAAATCCAATTTCAATGCTTGAAAAATCTCATCCTCAAAACGCTGAATTCCTTCATAAAGCTTCTTCAAACTATTCTTTCTCGTTTCTACACTTCTTGTATGCCCTTTGTAAAAATATTCCTTTTGTTTATTTACAATAGAGGAAATACTCATTCACTCACCTTCTCCCACTATTTTTATCCAATTCTTTCATTATTTATATAGACTTCATATGTAACAAATTTCTATTCGTAAAGTTACATTATATATGACTTTTCCAGCTATATAAAATTCATTGCTCACAAAAAAACTACCGAAAGAAATTCTCTCGGTAGTTTTACTGTATTAACGATATAAACGAACAGCACCTGCAGAGTTATCATCAGCTTGTCCTACTACTTCAAACTTCAGACCAAGCTTCGGTAAAATACGTCCTGCATCTGGAATTTGCTCATTAATATACTTTTTAGAGTCATCAAACTTCGGTACTCCTGGTAATCCATCGTATACGAATGTTCCACGCGTTGGAGATACAACTTTCCAAGCTGGCGTTTTGTCGAATGAGAACGCCGAATCAGCAATTTGGAATCGCGTACTGCTCTTAAATGTTGGTTTGCCATTTAAAGTTCCTGCAATTGCTTCTGGATGAGAGTCAACTACACCAAGGAAACCATGTCCTGGATGTACGCCAACCCAGTTATCTGTGTAAGCTGAATCCGCATACCATACAACCATACCAGTGTTATATACTGGACCGCGAGCAAATTTCAATGCGTTATCTGAACCCGCATAGTTTCTCCACTCTACATAGTAGTTATGCTTTTTCTTATCCATTCCGTTAGATGCAACGAAACCGTCCAATTTGAATTGTGGTGTACCTTCTGCATCATCAGAGAATGCAACATTTCCATCTACAGTTAGTGACGCATTATCAAGTGCAAATCCATTTAACGCCAATCCACCGTCTGTAATATATTCAAATACTAGTTTCACTTTCTTACCTTTGAATTGACTTAAATCATATGATTTATCAACCCATTTTCCATTTGTCGTAGCTGCATTTCCACTATTTGCTTTCTCACCAATTCTTTCAATCAACGTTTTTTGTCCATCTTCTGTTACAGCGTGTACTTCAAGGAAATCGTACTCTGCTTCGATTTCATACAATGACTTATAATCGAATTTTGCAGTCGTTGCTTTCGTTAAATCGAATAGTGGCGTTTCCATCGTTGTATGAAGGTCATCACCTTTTGTGCTGTAGTAATACTGTTTACCAAATGCAGGCTGAATTCCTTTTACCTCTTTATCTGGTAAGTTAACACGAATCAAACCTGGACGATCTGACTTCGTAACACTTTGGTCTAAGTATGTTGCTAGACCGATACCTTTATTTAATTTCTCGTAATCTACTTCTACGATATTCGCCCAGTTACCACCGATTGTTTTTTGGAAAAACTCTTTATTTTGTGGTGAAAGACTTGTAGGTGTTGTTCCTGCAATTTTACCAGCCCAGCTACCGCCACTCATAATAGACCAAGCTTCAACCGGCTCACCCTGACCGCTATATTGTGTATCATACTCATCTGGAAGACCTAAATCATGGCCGTATTCATGTGCGAATACACCAACTGCGCCATCTTCTGGTTCAATTGTGTAGTCGAATGCTGCCATCTTTCCGCCCCAATATGGAACTTTCGCTTGTGTACCTGCGATTGGGAATGGATTTGGTCCAACTGTCCAGCGATGTGACCAAATTGCATCATCACCTAATTTCCCCCCGCCAGCTTCTTGTCCAACGCCCGCATGAATAATCATTAAGTGATCAATTAAACCGTCCGGTTGATTTTTATTTCCATCACCATTTACATCGTATTGATCAAACTGATCAAACTGTGATAAGTCAAGTCCGCTATCTACAGCTGCTTTTAATGCATCTTTTACTAGATCACGTGGTCCTTTTGGTCCTTTATTATCATGACCTGTACCAGCATCAGCACCGTAATCAGCTGCTTTACCAGGAACCGTTAACCATTTTGTAACTGTTCCATCCACTGTGTAACTACCACCTGATTGCTCTTCATAATATTGTTTAAACGTTTCAATTTTACTTCCATCATCTAGTGTAAACGGCTCGTTACCGAATAACATTTTTTCATAGTGTTCTTTATTAAAGTCGTTGGAATACATGTAACCAGGCTCTTTATCAATATTGTTATGTTTGAAATCAGCGTACTCTACAAGCAAAACAAGTACTTTATCTTTACGAACTTCACCGTTATATTCTTTTTGTTTAGCAGGTGAAGTTGGCACTTTCCCATTTAAGCCGCCTCTAACTGGACTTGTTCCTGTTGCAGTCCCGTTTGCTGGTTGCTCTGATTTTTCTTTCGTATCTGTTTTTGCATCTTTCACTTTCTTTAAAAAGTCAGATGCTTCTTTCGTAAGTGGGTCCCCATTTGTCGCTTCTTTTCCAGGATTTTCTCCCTTTTTCTTCTCTACATACTTCTCAACAGCTTTCTTTGTTTCTGTCTCTGAAGCAGATGAACCAATTACCCCACGTTTTTTCAGTGCATCTGCTAATCTCTCTTCTGGGATTAAATGATCATCAACTGGACTTGTAGCTGTCTTGTTCTCCGGCGTTTCAGCATATGTAGGCTGACTTCCAGCACCAAGTGACAAGCCTAGAACAGCTGTCAAAGCAATTGATGATAACACTTTAAATGGTTTCTTTTTCATCCCTTATTTCCTCCCCTAATATAAAATATGTATTACAAATTAAATTTTATTAAAAATTCAATATTTTTTCAATATTTAGTTATATTATGTAATTTTTTTAATATATTTGTAAAAATTTCATAGTTAATATACGAATATATCATGATTCAACAATGTTTTCTGAAAATATTGAAAAGTTTTGACGAAAACCTTATACTTTCCATAGAGGGAATTTAATGGGGATTTTATCTTTGTTTCATCTACACAATATTCGATAATTTGACACATAAAATATAAAAGTCGGTTAATTATCGTCTACTATGTAGCAGCAATTATGACCAATAATTAGGGAGGAATTACACTTGTACAAAGATAAGGCTGACTCACTAGATCAAGAATGGATTGATTTAATACTTGAAGCTCTAGATGCTGGCATTGCCCTGCAAGATATTGAACACTTTTTTCAACGTATGAAGCATACGAGCCAGGCTCAATAGCCTCGTTCTTTTTAACGAATTTTATGTTATAATAATGACATCATAAGACGACTACATATTGATAGAAAGGTGCGCAAATATGATAGGAGAACGTATAAAACGCCTTCGTTTACAAAAAGGTATTTCACTAACAGAACTTGCCGAAAAAGCTGGTGTTGCTAAATCTTACATTAGTTCTATAGAACGAAATTTACAACAAAACCCTTCCATTCAGTTTCTTGAAAAAATCGCAACAGTTCTACAAATTCCAGTTGATACTTTACTTCACGATGAAACAACTACGGAAAGTCATCTAGACTCCGAATGGACACAGCTCGTTAAAGATGCGATGAGCTCTGGTGTCTCAAAAGAACAGTTTCGTGAATTTCTCGAGTTTACACAATGGAAGAAAAACCAAAAATAATACATAGTAAGGAGTGCTTAAAACGGCACTTCTTTTTCTTTATAAAAAAAAGCGGGGGATACCCGCTTTTGATTTATTATTTTTCTTCGCCATCTGTTTGGCTTGCGTTGAATGTCCATTCTAAGTTCAATGAATCGCCTTGGAATTTATTTTGATCTTTACCATCATCTTCGAATACAAATTGTACCCATAGATAGTCTTCTGATCCAGCGTCTAAGCCACCTTTTTCACCCCACTCTGGAGCAAATATATCTTTAGCTACAAGATCAGGATCAGCATTTTGTAAATCCGCTAAAGTTGTTTCATATACAGGCTCACTTTGCTTATCCCAGTTCCAAATGAATTTCACTTTAATGTGCTTACCAAAATCTTCACCAGCATTATCGTTTTTTGCATCTGTAATGCTGTACTTTGTCGCTAGTTTAACATCTTTAATAGCTAATGTTCCTTTGTTCTGTAATAAGAACTCTTTCTTAACTGAATCCCCTGGCTTTAGGTCTTTAATATCAACGATTGTTTTAGGGTTTAAAGCAAGATCTAACGTCCCAGCTGCAAATGTATTGTTCGACACTTCTTTGTCGCTAAAGAATGCGAATGTTCCTCCACCAATTAAAGATAACCCCAGTGCTGCTGATGCAACTCCCATACCTAATTTTTTCTTTAGACTCACAATAAATTCCCCCTAGCTATTTTTTGTATTTTTACATGCTTATTTCTTATTTCAAATAAGAGGTGTAACTAAAACTATATTAGCTTAGCTAATATTTGTTCTTTTTTGAAAACCTCAAGTTCATTATAACGAACGAAACTATATAAACACAACATATTTTTTGATTATTTTTATTTCTCAACATTTTTTATTTTTCCCAGAAAATTATTGAGAAATAAAATAAAACTTTCATCAGTGTTTTTTGTCCATCCCCACTAATTATTAACCTCCACCAAATAGCGTGCGGCCAACTAACTTCCTCGCATTCGTTGAATTTTTTGGCCCTTATACCTTCGAAAAAAACAAAGCAAATAGATGAGTAGTAGGGCTCTCTCATCTATTTGTCTTATGATTGTATTTATACCTTCCGAAATGCTGCTGTATTTTACTTGCTATTCCTACTTCTTCTGTTCTTCTTGTTTCTTACTTTCCTCTAGCTTTTTCGCTTCTTCTTGCTTCTTACTTTCCTCTAGCTTTTTCGCTTCTTCTTGCTTCTTACTCTCTTCTAGCTTTTTCGCTTCTTCTTGCCCCTTACTTTCCTCTAGCTTTTTCGCTTCTTCTTGCTTCTTACTTTCTTCTAGCTTTTTCGCTTCTTCTTGCTTCTTACTCTCTTCTAGCTTTTTCGCTTCTTCCTGCTTCTTACTCTCTTCTAGGTTCTTTTGCTTTTCTGTTTCATCTACTAATAATTTCTCAAAGGCTTGAATTTGTTTATCAATTACCTGTAAATTAACCTCTTTATCAACATACTCACAGTTTTCTTTCACTATATGAAAACCAGCATTCACATAAGAGAATACTTGCTTAGTGGATTCATTTTTATTTTCCTTTAACTCTTCTTTCACTTGGTTATACGGATTTTCTATTGATACATATACTTTTTGTAACAGTTCTCTCTCCGCAACAATTTTCTCACGTCCTTGTTTCCACGTAGCAAGTGTCTGTTCTAGCTCTTGAGTGGAAGTGAAAGTTAATTTTGATTTCATCTCTTCATACTCATGCAAAATAACTTCCTTATGCTGATTAGCTTGATTTGTTAACTGATCAACTGTTTTTGGAAAAATACTTGCTGTAGAAATAGTAGCCTGCACTTTCGTCTCATGAGTGAAAGCTGCTTCGGTATAAGTTATCATTTGAGAACCTAAATAAAAAGTAAAAGAGCACAAACATGGCAATATAAGCATCTTTTTGAATTTGCGAGGTGTCTTCAGCATTTTAATCTCTCCTATCGAACAACTTGTTCTTTATCAAGAACTATATCTTTATTATAATAAAGTGAATTACAAAATGAAATATAAATTATGTTTCTTTTTACATTTCCCGTTCAGCATAAAAAGAGACTACTTTTGATAGTCTCTTTTCAGTATGATTATTTCTTCTCCACACCATCGCCTTGTTGTGCCTCAAATGTCCATTTTAATTGAAGTTTATCACCTTGGAATTCATTTTGAGCTTCATTTTTATTTATGAAGTGGAATTTCACTTTAAATGAATCACTAGTTCCTGCTTCAATACCTTTCTCAGGCGACAGCCAACTTACTAAATCATTTTCTGCAGCAGTCAATGTTTTACTCTTCAACTCTTTTAATGTCATTCTCTTAATTACGTCCTCTTGTTTATCAATATTTTTTAAGAAAACTACTTCAATGTCTTCACCAAAGTCTCTCTTATTATCCTTCTTCACATCTTCTACATCATACTCTGTATTTAATAATACTTTTTTAATATCTAATGTACCTTTATTCTCTAATGTAAACTCTTTTTCAATTGTATCACCTGGTTTTAAATTATCCACTTTCACAATTGTTGATGGGTTCAGCGCTAAATCCAATGTCCCAGACGCAAATGTATTATTTGACACTTCTTTATCGCTAAAGAATGCAAATGTTCCTCCACCAACTAATGCTGCTCCTAGTACTGCTGATGCGATGCCCATCCCTAATTTTTTCTTTAAAGTCATGTCCAAATCTCCCATAATATATATATATATTTGTTAATTTCCTAGTAGGAAATTATAACTAAGATAACTAGACGGATTGTTCTACTTTTTTATCTTTCTTTTCTCCGTCGATGCTACGAATAGCGCCAAAAATAGAAATCGCGGAATAGCAAAGCAAAAGGACTCCTGGAATAATAAGAAGTAATGCTGCTCCCGCTTTTGAACTCGCATAATTCAATCCATAACCAAGGTATGGAACTGTAATATCTGCATATTTTCCGATTACATTCTCTGCAAGTACTGGTGCTAAATCTGGTCCGTTGTTGTTATCCCCTTTTGTTTCATACATTACTTTTCCATTTATATCTTTCACACCGATAATACGGTGAGTGACAATTTTGTTATCTTTCTCTTTAAACGTAATAACATCACCTTTTTGATATTTAGAACCATCTTTCGTTGGCTCTATCGCAATGATTGACCCTGTCAAAAATGTTGGCTCCATCGATCCTGACAAAACGCTCTTAAATTGATATCCCATCACTGTTGGATCACCACCACTCGCTTTTGAAGAAATAACTACAAAAGCTAAACAAACCATTACCGCAAATAAAACAAATGAGATAACGTTGCTAATTACCTTCCAAATTAATTTCATCATCTCTCTCCCTCTCCGTTGTTTTATATTATTTGAAGTATGCAATATCCATATTAGTTCTTTAACAAGAACACAACTAAATAATATAACGAACGATAGAGGAATGCAATAAGAAAATTTACAATTATTAGTTATTTATAAGAGGTATATTAACGCAAAAAGACCGTGACAAAATCTCATCACAGTCTCCATATTAGCTATTTACTTCTCTTCTGATTTCACCCCTTGGTTATTTCGGCGCAGCACTACATATAAAATCGCTCCAAATAATACAATCGCTCCTACACCAACACTTATCACTTTCACATTTGATCCCTTTACTTCAGGTTCAACTGTATCTTTTTCAGGTATCGCAAAAGTAACATCTTCTTTTGAAAGAACATTTATCGTCGCAATTGTTTGATTATTTTTCGTAATATCAACTGCACCAACTACCTCACCACGGTGGATTCCTTTCTGATACAACGAATCTTTATCTAATGAAGCGGCTCGGAAAGTCGTTCTCACATTTTTCCCTTCATCTTTCTTAAGCATAAGTTCTACACTTTTTTCAAGTTCACTATCAATATCTTTATTTAAATACGTTGTCTTTTGATGCCAACTATGTTTATCTAGTACAGTTTGCTTTGTAAATTGCCCAAAAGAATATTCCGCCATCTGCTTCAAATCTTCATAAATTTCAGGTCTTTGAGAAGCCATTACTACATTTATAATACGATTACCATCCTTCTCATTTAATAAAACGAGCGTATTGCGCGCTTCATTTGTAAATCCTGTTTTACCACCCATGCTATATGGATTTTCAAAATAAGTAGACTTATTAAAAATAGACACCGTCTGGCTAGACGTCGTAACCGTCGTCCTTTTCGTATTCATCGCTTGTAAAATCTCAGGATATTTCTGCACCCCTCTTGTAATCATGGCCATATCATATGGCGTCGTATAATGATTTGGATCATGCAACCCATTCGGCGTTACAAAATGGCTATCTTTCGCCCCTAATTGTTTCGCCTTTTCATTCATCATATTCGCGAAATTTTCAACACTTCCTCCAATACGCTCCGCAATCGCATACGACACATCATTCGCACTCAGCACCATTAAAATCATAAGTGCAGTATTTCTATTAATAGTCTCACCAGGTTGAAACTCAATCTGATAATTACTCTTCTCTTGATCTAATGCTAATTGTGAAAACGTAAATTGATCCTCTGGCTTCGTATGCTCCATCAGTAAAATCGCCGTTAACACTTTCGTCATACTAGCAGGGAACGCACGATGATGTGCATTTTTGTCGTACAACACATCTCCTGTTTTTGCATCAATTGTAGTCGCAAACTGACTAAAAACATTCGGTCCTTCCGCAGGCGGCGGTGCCACTTGCTCCGGATTTACTCCAATATTCGTCTCAGCATATAACGTCATAGGTGTCAAAAAAAATAAACAAATAACCGTAACAAAAACCGAAATTTTCTTAAAATTTACCATATGACTCTCCCTTTTTCCTTTACTTTCACATTTTATAACATAGCTCTACCAATCTATATGTAATTTGTATTAAATTGGAAGAATATTCACTGTTTTTTACTATATCACATTTTTACGATGAGGACCATAAATATACAACAAAAAATAAGAAGGAATTACTCTTTCTTATCCTTCTCATCAATCAACGAATCTATTAACTTTTGACCAGCTTCCTCGGCTGTAATCTCATCCGTCATACCCATAAACGACCAACCTTTAGAATCGACCCACTCAACGAACTCTTGCAAAAACTCATCATGCGTCACATCCACATCAAGGATCGATCCATTAATCGAAATCGTTCTATTTCTAGACACACGCATCTTGAACGTTTTTCTTACCATTACAATAATTCTCCCTCTACTCCTGAATATTTATAAATATCTTGTACTTCATTTATACATGATTTCTTGAAAATTGTAAAAAGGATATATTGGCCAAATTGCATACTGAAAATGAAAATCTATTATTATATAATTCTCAAACTACATTCATTTGGTCATAAATTGCATAATACATCCATATAAAAAACAAAACAACTTACATTTTATCACTTCAAATACATATGACTTTAGTACAATAAAATAGAATATACTAGAAAAAACTTAAAATGAGGAGGAACTCCATGGCGCGTTGCACGTATTGTAAAACGAAGTGGAAAGTAAAAGATGTATGGTCACTTCTCATAACATTTGAAAAAGATTGTCCGTATTGTTTCGGACGGCAATATATGTCTAATGATACCTTTCATCACGCTAACGCCGCTTTACCTTTGCTATTCTTATGTCCTTTACTTGTTGATCTAAGTGACGAAAATCCTTTAGATAAATATCGAAAATAATATAACCGCTACATTCAAAACCTACTTTCTATTCAGTTCTCTCCTTATTAATTCTCCCTTTATTCACTACTAATATACTTGCACATGTTCCCTCTTTAAAAACTTACTATAAAAATATTGTAAAATTTCAGTTAATTATATATAATTGCTTTAGCATAATGATTAAAGATGCTACTATATAAGCATTTTTAAAGATCCCGTAGCTCAGCAGGGAGAGCGCCACCTTGACAGGGTGGAGGTCGTGAGTTCGAGCCTCTCCGGGGTCATACTTTTAAAAACCGTGTCAAATTAACGTTTGATGCGGTTTTTATTTGTTTGCTTTATATTCTATAAAGTCAGTGGTCACAGAATTGGTCACATTCCCTACAAAATCTCTTCTATTTTGTTAACTGCATCCTCTTGCATCGTTGGCAATACATGCGAGTAAGTATCTAATGTGATTTTGATATTACTATGACCTAACCGCTCAGAAATCACTTTTACATTTACACCTTTGGCTAATAACAGAGTTGCATGTGTATGACGTAAATCATGAAATCGAATCTTTGGCACAGCTGCTTTCTGACTCAGAACGTTTAAACCTCTTCTAACATTAGCAGGATTAATTGGTGTTCCAGAAGGAGTACACATCACCAAGTCATTGTCGTGGTATTCCTCACCTTGGCTCAGCTTCTCCTTCAATACAACTGCTCTGTGTTTCTTTAGCTTTGCTACTACTGTTGATACAGGTAGTAGTATTTTTCTTTAACTTGATTTCGTCTTTCCTCCAATGGAAAACGTCTTTCCATCGCAATTCGCTCCCAATGATTTCTCAATATCTTTTATACTCTCAATTCCATCTTGATAGTGTATTGCTGCATTCATTTTGTCTTCCAAAGTAAATTTATTCATAAAGAAACTGCCCCCTTCCTCATTGTTTGAGGGATGGTGGGCAGTTTGACAACCACCAGAAGGTTTGTGAGTAGTGAATTTGTCGCCTCATTTTATCCTTCTTCCTTATGTGTCACTCCCGTAAATATTTGATCCCATATTTCATGATTTTGATTTCCATCCATAGGAATCCCTATGCTACATGTATATTGTAAATTCCAATTATATTCAATTACTTTATGTTCAGATATCGGATTTAAAATTAAAATTCGAAATTCACCTGGTATCATACTAGATAAAGTTTTTTCTAATAATTCCGCTTCTTCATAAGTACCGCCAATTCGAACAAATAAAATTATATTAGATGTTTGTAATTTATTTAAAAATCTTTCTATTCTTCGATTGATTTTTATTTTGAATTCTGGATACGTAACCCAGTTCTCTGGAGTATTTTCTTCTACTGAGAAATCATGTGCAGATTTTATATTATATCTTATATCTGTTAATAATAATTTAGTTCCATAAGCATGATAACCATCAAATTTCATTGTTTCCTTTTCCATAAAACCTTCAAATTTATTTTGTAATAAATGAATTACACCCGTTAAAGAAAATGATATCATCCAATCTATTACACCTGCATATGGTCTTAAATTATAATGATTTAATTTTCCAGCTACAAAGCATTGATTACCTAAACTAAAAATAGCATCATAATTTTGTTGAATATCTATTAATTTCATTATTTATTTCCTCCTAAACTATTTTATATTTAAATAATGAAAACTTTTTTTGTTGATGTATCAAATAATACATATCTCTCCCCATTTATGTGTTCAAAATTAACAATTGAATATTTATTACTAAAAATTTCTACCATACTATTTCCACAAAGAATTTCAAATATTATCCCCTCACGATATTCTCTCCAGGTTATTAATTCACCATATATCATTATTTATAACCTCTTTTAAATTTTATTAACTGCCAATTTATAAATAACTAGTAATACATTTTATTCAATATTCTATTAAATGTTCTTAAATGAGCTAGTGACAGCTTAGTTTTCATAGAACACAAAGTAAGGTTAAAACACACAGTAGAATTAAGAACCATCTATTATCATGATTTTACCAACACCAATTGATCTAGATAATCAATTTTGAAGTAGGGTTCTTACTGCCTGTTAATGTACAGGGGCATCTTTTGGTAAAAGTATTTGGTAATACTTCCTTCCATTGAAATCAATCACTATCAAAATAGCTAATGTTCGTTACAAAAATGATGGTTTTTGGTAACAAATTCACTTATTTTATATGATTTGAAGTGTTTACTTTGCGGTTCATAGCAAGAACCCTGTCATTATCCCTTTAAGAGTTATTAGGATAGCTAATGGTTTACAAATAAAAAATTATTCATTCATACAATCACCTCCTATAGATACTTTCCATAGGAGGTGATTAGCTTTGGTTTTTCTTATTGATGACTTAAACAAATCTATGTTATAAATGCTCATGGCATTATACGTTGGATTGCAAAAAGGATGTTGGACTTTAAAAGTGCAAATAAATATCTCACTTTGAATTTGGTTCTGGTACAAATACATAAAAAGTAACTTAAAGTTACACATCATTACTTGTAGGGCCTAATTTCTTTTGTATAATATGTATTTAGTTAAACTAGCTGCTTTGTTGTGTCAAATTAATTTTTGCTTCAAATAATTCACACCTTTTGAAAAACACATACGATATCACATATTCTTTTACAATAAGAGTGTTGGTCATTAGAGCATCCTCAAAGGTTGCTCTATTAAATTAAAACTTCTATTTAATCTGTTCACTATTTTATGAAGTGTACATATGCTAACACAACTAGAAACAGCCGTGTTATGACAGTGCACAAAAAACTTTGTACACTATTTTTCATTTACATTACTTAATTAAAAAATAATATTTATCTATATTATTTATTTCTAATAAAAAAATATTAAAAATATAGGATACAAGACTTTCTCTGGACCAGTTAAGCCTTGTATTCCTTTATTTGCTTTATAATCTAAAATCTTCTTAATTCAATAACGATTTTGTGTTAAGATTGTAAAAAATCAGAAAGAATTAAAGTTGTTAACCCTTAATTACTTGGACTTACAGTATAAGATACGTTTTCATTAGGAATATATACTTTATTCTCTTTTATTTTTATAACAAACCCCTTACTGGTTATAAAGCCTCACTTCATTAATTGCTTCATATAATCATTAAAATTTATACATACATAAACAGTACCATTTTTCTTTTGGATCCTCTTTGCATCATAACCTATTTTAAATAACCTAACTGCTTTGCGAACAAAAGCAATTTCTCCCATTCATTTTCTCGTGCTATATCCACATCTGCTATAGTCTGCTCTTGGAACTCCCTTTCAAAACTCAATTCATCTGATATATATATAACCGACCCTTTTGTTAAGACGGACAACCACGTTGCTATTGTATATTCAAGAGAAAACGGTTGATCCTTAAGATACCCAAAAGGTTCACTTAATCCTTCTTTTTTTAATAAAGGAGCTGATAGTCCACCAATCCAATTTTGCCTTTGTAATATTGCATTTCCGCATTCTACGCCACTTACTTTTATATCATTTAAAAAATACTTATTCACACTTGAGTTTTGGATCAATTGTTCATTTTTATCAATTTGTAGCTGTGAAGAAGTAACTAATTGAATCGTATTCAATAAGTCAGATAAAAAATACTCCATCATCTTTTCTACCTTTGTCGGATAGAACGAGTCTTTTTCAAGTAAAAAATTAATATACTGGCCCTTTGAATCTTCTATTAAACTTTGTAGTAATTGTAAAGTTGTCATTTGGTTATCATTTTTTATATAAATTATCTTATTATAATGCAGTAAAAACTCCTTTTCTATCATTGTCTGTATTTCATTTGTTGAAGTGTTATCTCTAACAATAATTTCAACGTTATCATATGTTTGAAATAACGCACTAATCAATGCAGTTTTTAAATATGCAGTTTTTTCAGTTACAGGGATCAAAATACTAACTAATGGTGAATGTGTAAACATTCTCTTCTCTCCCCTATATAGTTTTGGATAACTCCTTAATGCGCTTTATTAAGCACATCGCATAAAATTTTAAAGTGCGTTTTTTCGCTTCATCATACTCATTAGAAAACGCCTCATAAATACATAGAATATATTTAAGACATCCTTTCGCACTTCCCATTAATTGCTTTGGATCCCCTAAAAACCCTCGGCGTGGAGCAAAAAATATCATATGAAACCAGTCATGCGCAGAATAAAATTTCATATTTATATTTTTCCCGATATTGTCTTCATGCATTCGTAAATAACTAAGTGTATCAGGGATATATAGTACACTCCCTTGAGCTGATAATGTTAACCAAGAAGCCATATCAACTGCAGAATGATACTGATGTCCATGAAATGTGCCAAATGCTCCTTGTAAATCTTTTTTCCTAAACAATGGTGTAGTAGGTTCTCCTATCCAATTACTATCTATAATCATAGAAGTTCCAGCTTCTATTCCATCTATAGTAGTAGGAGATACATATCTTTTCCTTGTAAACTCGAAATCCGGAATAAAATTTCCTTTTCCATCTATCGGTTGCCTATAAGATGTTATTAGTTTTATTTTCTGTTCATGATCTTGCAAATAATAGCGCATCATCTCACTAATTTTCTGAGGGTGAAAAAGATCATCGTCCATTAAAAAATTAACATATTCACCTCTCGCACGTAGAAAAGCAGATTGAAAATTTCGTATACCACCTAAATTTTCATTATTTTTATAGTAACGAATATGCGGGAAAGAATTTGCTAAAGGAGCCGTTATTAAATACGTTTCATCATTCGTACTATCGTCGCAAATAATAATTTCAATATTCTGATAATCCTGAGCGAGTACACTCTTTAAAGCTTCCTTAAAGTAATTTGGGCGATTATATGTTGGGATTAAAACACTAACCAATGGTAAAGGCAATATTTCACACCCCTTTCTACACTTATAAATAACATATCGTAATATTTATTTTCGGAATATTTGTCGAAAAAGGAGGGCATAATAATTTATCTCCCGATTTTGGTCCTCATTAAAATTGACCTGTCTTTTAACCAGCCATAGGAATTTATAAATGTTTTTAATAGCTTTTTTATATTCACATTCTTCCTCTAAATAAGAATATTTTTTCGCATGATATATAAGATGCATTAAATCTTGTAATGCATTTAAGATCATATGAGGAGATTTACTAATATTATTTGCATGTAAACGTAAACTACTTAATGGTTCTGGTATATATAATAACTTTCCTTTTGACAATAAATTGAGCCATGCTACTAAATCGACGCCAGAGCGATATAATCTTCCAGAAAAAACACCGAATGGTTCTGTTAAATCTTTCTTTCGGAATAAAGGGGTAGTGGGCTCTCCTATCCAATTAAACTCTGAAATTATACTGTTACCAGCTTGCTTCCCATCTAAAGCAGTAATTTGTTGAAACTTCTTTTGATTATGGATTGTATCTGGAATGCTATTCCCATTCTCATCAATAAATGACCGATACGAAGTAATTAATGTAATTTCATGTGCATAATCTTCTAAAAAATATGCTAGCATCATTTCAATCTTATTTGGAGCAAATACATCATCATCCATTAGAAAGTTTATGTATTCTCCATTGCTTTTTTCAAATGCATGAATAAAATTGTGAGCACCACCAATCGTATTCGAGTTCTTATAATAAAAAATATTCTGATATTCACCCAAGTACGGCTGTATACACTTATATGTTTCATCATTTGTACTATCATCTGTAACAATAATTTCAATATTTTTATATGTTTGCTTTATGACACTTTCCAACGCAATCTGAAAGTATTTTGGGCGATTATATGTTGGTATTAAGACACTCACTAGGGGCATTTGATTTCTCGACATGATATACTCCCTCATTCAATTTCTTTTTTTTCTCTTTTGAAGAGCATTTCAAACCCTATTAAATTTTTATTTACTTGAAAAAATTCTTCTTTCCCAACATTCATATAAAGAATATCATTCGTTCTAGTTTCCTCTTTAAAACCAATCTGATTATATATTTGAATCGCTTTTTGATTATGAGCCAATACACTTAAATGTAAAGAGTTTAGTTTTAATACCTCAAAACCATAAATACATGTCAAAATCGTGGCCTGTTTTCCAAATCCTCTACCCTTCATATTTTTTTGTGGAATCATTAACCGACCAAATTCCGCCATCTTTTTGTCTAAATCAATATGGTATAGAGCTGTTGTACCAATGGATTCCTTATGTTGCGTTTTCAGTACTATAATAAACATAATATCATCGCTTTTCTTTTGGTAACGTTTATACCACTCTTCTTGTTCTTGAGAGTCAATAGTACTATTTTGGTGGAAATATTTTCTCGTATCCTCTTGATTTCTCCATATTCTAATTTGTTCTATATCATTTTTTTGAATTTCTCTTAAGCATAAAACATTATTTTCTATTAAACTAACAGACATTCACTAATTTCCTCCCTTCATGTAATTAATAACTTGCTCACAAATATAACCAATGTCTATTTTGGTTAAATGTAAATGAAGAGGAAGAGAAATGATTTCTCCTGCCATTTTATGGGCTACTGGACAAGAATTTTCACCATAAGAATACAAAGAATATTCAGTATTATCCCGATAATGAACCCCTGGATATATATTTACCTGATTTAATGCCAGTAATAATTCATTACGATTTTTCACACGTATTATATATAAATGTCGAGAACTTTCACATCCTCTTGGAAGAGGAATTCTATTAATATAGGCACTGTGTTTAGCAAATTCTTCATCATACCACTCAGCTAATTGCCTACGATACGCATTATCTCGATCTAAATATCTCAATTGCACTAACCCTATAGCTGCCATAATAGAGTTCCCATGATATTTATAACCTAAATGGTCTACTTCATATAACCACTTGTAAGCTCCAGTGTCTCCCATACGCTCATAGGTTGTTTTATCAATCCCTAGCCATGTAAGTTTTCTAACTAAATTATCACATTCATTCTCTCGAAAACATATCATTCCTGAATCAGCTGTGGGTAAATTTTTTACCGCTTGAAATGAATAAACAACCGCGTCCGCATCCGCACCTGGAATTTTACCGTGCAGCCTTGTACCTGCCATATGTGCTGCATCAAGAATTAAACGTAAATTATATTTTTTACACAATTGGACAATCTCTTCATATTGTCCTGTACTTCCCCCAATACCTACAAACATAATCGCTCTTGTTTTATCTGTAATTTTTTTTTCTACGCTTTTAGGATCCAGGCAAAGATGATTATCCACATCTGCAAATACAATCTTCATTTTCTCATAGGCAATTGCATGATTTGTAGAAACAAAAGTTAATGGTGTAGAGATGACTTCATCATCATCTTGCCAATTATTTAATAGTTTTAATACTTTAACAGCCAAATGAAGACCCGCAGTTGCCGAATTTACAAAATGTGCATGCGAAAAACCAGTGTACTTTTTCCACGCACTTTCTAATTCTATTGTTTTATATCCAAATCCCGTCCATCCTTTTTCTAAACATTCTCGAATCTCTTCCAAACATTCTGCGACTTCAAACCGTGGCACAAATAATTGTATAGACATTTCTTCCTCCTTGTTAAACATTTTCCATCTCCCTCCTAATTGTATTTAAGGGAGAAATATTTTATGCTCCATATTATTTATTATCACTACTTTTTCATGTGTTTTAATCTAAGTTCTACAGGATTCGCCCAAAAGGAAAATAACGAAAAATAATCTACAAAACTAAATTTAATATGTAATGTTGTAAATCAAAAAACAAATGTACCTATAATAAATAGTGATTTTTCCTAAACTAACGTGAATGTTCGAGGCTACTAAATCGCTCTTCAATTTTACTACGCTCTTTTAGCAGTTATTGTCCCAAGCATGCACGTACATAAATTTCCTTTTTCTGTTACAGATGAAGAAACTCACCAAAATTAAATCAGCCCCTTTTATTTTGTATATTTTTCCCGTAATCAAACCGTTTAACAATACGTGCTATTCGAATCCCCTCTTTATCACACAGCTTTACTCAAATATTTTTCATACTTACAATTTGTGTATACTAGGTATTCACCGCCCCTCATACCTCTAATTGGTGCATATCATATTAGTATTAAATTTATATACGGGGGGTTGACTTTTGACTTCGAATAACGAATTAATTATTTTTATTCATATTGCTAAAACTGGTGGTACAACATTAAGAGATATTTTAGACACACAGTATGGTGCTCATTCATTATTTATGTATGCACATAAAACCATTGGGCCTCTTAATAATAAGGAGCAAATAATAAACCTGCTTAAAGATCATATATATAGCGCTAAAGCTATTAGTGGTCATTATAGTTTCGGTATGAAATATGATGAAATAGAGGGGCAACTATTACCTCAAATAAATCATTCAAGAAATATCACTTATATTTCTATGTTAAGAAAACCTGTGGATAGAATATTTTCTCAATACCATCATTACAAACGAAATAATTGGATAAATTCTGAATTAACGTTTGAACAATTTATTAAACATAAACTCTATGTTTGTAATCATCAAACTCTATGTTTATCTGGAACAGATATCCCAAATTTAAATATTGCGAAAAAAAACATAATAGATCATTTTGTTTTAGTCGGAATTACAGATATGTATAAAGAATCTTTGTTTTTAATGAAAAACCATTTTAATTGGAAAGATTTAAAATACAATAAATTAAATAGTTTTATAGCCCCCTCCATAATAAAATCAATACCTAATGAATTAATAATACAGATAAATAATGATAATAATTTAGATTTAGAATTATACGAATTCGCAAAGGATTTATTAAATAAAAAGATTAAATCATTAAGCGAATCCCAAAGAAACGAATTACATCATTTTTCACCCTTTATATAAAATGTAGAATATAACAAACTCATTAACACTCCAAAAAGAATGTCTAAGATAATTAACCTTTTTAGGAAAATACGAGTACAGTAAACTATCTCTAGAAAAATTTAATACACTTGTATAATTAGTCCATTTTAGAAACAATTAATTTCTTTTACACATTTGATTTACTTATATAAACAGCTTAATTGGTATGCTTTTCAAATCGCACTTCCCACAACACAAACCCTTAGTTATTAGTGAACAAAACATCTTT
Source organism: Bacillus sp. NH11B (assembly GCF_001884205.1). Lineage (NCBI taxonomy): Bacteria > Bacillati > Bacillota > Bacilli > Caryophanales > Bacillaceae > Bacillus > Bacillus sp. NH11B. The sequence continues at coordinate 121,354 of NZ_MAOG01000019.1, forward strand.
TCGCACTCCATCACCTTTATATTATATATCCGGTTATTAATTCCCTAGAGCTATTCTTAAAGGTTATATGTTTTTCCATACCTCTTTGACTGCTCACTATTACTTATAGAAACTAGTGATTTGAGCGAAACACTACGTACTTACTAATTACAAAAAAACGAAAAGACACTCTCTAAAGTGTCTTTTCGTTTCGAGTCACTTCCTACCAAACATCTTATCCAAAAATTTCACATTCGCAAACAATAATTCTTTTAAGTTATCGTCAGCATACAATAGTATAAAACTTACATTACAAATGTTTTTTAATATAACATTTATACGATCCATTTTCCATTCTTCTCCAAAAGATAAAGAGCCTTGTAGTATTCCTACCAGGCCCTTTATCTTTCAATCCGAATCCGTAGCACAGATTAACCACATTTTATGCTCCTTACTATCTAATACCATCCAAGTTGTATCCCACGCAATACCGTAAAACCAATCTGTCCAAGGACGGTAGCTTTCGAATGCTTTAATATCCTCATATCGATCTTGGAACATGTATTGACATAAATTAACCGCTAATTGCTTGGCGACAACTGGTCGTTCTTGAAATTCTACATATGCTCCGCCGCACAAAATTTGAGTGGCAATACTACCATCAAGCATGACTGCCTGACGCTCTTTAAAACGACACTTATATTTTTCTGATGTATGTATTTTTAACGCTTCTAAGTTATTGATTATATCTAAAGAGTTAAAGATTCTTCTGAAAAAACGCTTGTGTCCATCTTCTCCACGCGGTATTTCTTTGAAAAAATTTTCGTTATTTACTTTAAAACAGCTTATAACCGCACCGCCATTTAGGTTTTGTTCTTTGAATGTATGTATTAATTGCTCAATAGATGGGTCATTCGTTTCTATTTTTTCAAACGTTCCTACTTTCCATCTCATAACGCCACTACTCTCTATTACAAATTTGTTTCTTCATTTTATAGTACTTGTTTTAACATCAGCCTTGCTATTCTATATTCTTCACTATTAGGTTCTTTTACGAGTATCGGCCGCCTTTCATCCTCTTCTTCTAAAATCATTTCAAATATTTCTGTTTTCTCTTGTAATATGTTGGATTCCCTATTTTTAGTAGGTTGTTTGCTTGTTTCAATTTTCTTTGTCACTTCGCCAAGCTTTTGTCCGACTGCTTCTGCTTTGACAGGTTCATTCGTAACGTAGTATTCCTGGCCCTCCCATACTAACATAGGTGGCACTTGTTCTCGTTTGTTACATATTATGTAAGTAACACTAGCTATAAGTAGTAGACATACCGCTATAAAGAAGATAGCTTTTTTATTCATATACTATTCTCCTTACCTATCATTTTATTGGATTATATAATACAGAGAATAGATGGTAAATGGGTTTTATGGTAATTTTTGTTTTATTTTCAAAAAAGAAAAACCTTACAAAAGTAAGGTTCCATTTTTAAATTCTATAGTGACTGATTTATTAAAACGATCATTACGATAATCGCTATAAACATAACAACTAAACAGCCGATCATTTTATAAAAGCCTCTTTTCGTTAACGTCCCACCTTGAACGTCTTTACGAATAAATAAGAATACGGCTAAAAATAATACAAGCCCAATGCCAAAAGCATACATCATTTGCATATATTAATCTTCCTTTCTCTCTTCCATCTTAATATCTTTTTGATAAAACAACAAATGAGATAAAAACTGTACTCATCGTAAGTGCCATAAGTATGTTCAGTAGTTCAACCGCAGATAGTGTAATTACTTTTAAGTTTAAGCCAATCGAGAAAAGAAGATAGTATGCTGTTAGCGCAAAAAAGCTGAAGAACATTCCCTTGTAACGAATGAGTTTCATTCGCTCGTCTTTTTCTTTAAATTGCGGGTGCAAGTAGCTTAGGCAGAAACACATAATCATCATTGCAAGCACGGTATAAGTTGGAATTGGCGGTGCAGAATGCGTCATTATACCTGCTAATATCATAAATCCACTCATAAACAGAAAAATAATTCCCATAATAACAAAGTACTTTTGTGAATAGTTCATCTTTACTCCTCCCCTTCTTTTCCCTCATAAATGAACACATATTCTATCGTTGTTTGAAATGTTTTCGCTATTTCAAATGCTAACGGAAGTGATGGATCATATTTCCCTTTTTCAATTGAAATGATGGTTTGTCTGGAAACTCCAAGTTTCTCAGCCAATTTTTCTTGAGATAGTCCGAATTTTTTTCGGTATTCGACCATTTTATTTTCCAAGGAAATTTCTCCCTCCTTCCTTATACCGAGTATATATGTAAAGGAAACTTTACGTCAAGTATCCTTTACATATATTCCGATTATTTTTCATTCTATTTATATAGAAGAAACTTTTTCAACTTAATCCTGTCTATTTTGAAATGAAACATGGAACAATGTATATATCCTTTACTATATCTCCTCCCCACTTTTGTGAAAATTTAATATCTCCATATTTGTTTTATCCTTTTAAACTATTTCATTCTTCTCCTTATTAGATGAAATGCGCTATTGTTTTTACGTTGTTTTTCGCCATATTTATAGAAACTAACGGTTTATGAAGCATTTTTTATGTTTAGCCACTTTTTTTGTAGAAATCCTTCATTTTCCTTTCGATATTTAACACTATCGAAATAAAGTTTACGCTAAATTCATAATTTTTTATTTTTTATACTATATTCCGTTATATTGTTGTATAATATCAATGAAAGCGCTTATTATTTCAATATACATAATTCAAACTAATATTTATCGAAACATTCTAACAATTTTACTTATATTTAAATGCAACAATTATAGTTGTTAATGTAGGTATACCAAATATATCCACCCCATTTTTCTGTAAAATTACTTTATAACATGAAAGATTAACTTGGGTGATAAGTTATTGTGAATGTTTTTTTACAAAACAGATAAGTAATAGTGTTTGGTATTATGTAAATTATTGTAATAACATAAGAGTAAAGAAAACAATTACATTAATTTTTAGTTCATCAATTATTGAAAAAGAGCAAAATGCACCTTTTGTATAGGAAAAGGATTATATGCATTGGGAGGTTTAAACAAATGACGAGGAAGAATACAACGACAAACCCTTGGGCCAAGTTCCATGGTCCGAACCTTGGTTATGTTATTGAACAGTATGATCTTTACGTAACTGGAGCAGGTTCTGTTGATCCGGAATTACAAGAGCTTTTTGAAATTTTTGGAGCTCCTTCGTTTCAAGATGATGTCGTAACAGGGGACAACACAGCAACACATTTTTCTCCTCAAAACACAGGGAACATTGAAAAGATTCTTAAAGTCGTTCAAATTGTTGAACAGATTCGTTCTTTCGGGCATACGTTGGCTCACATCAATCCGATGGAAGATGCTGCAAATGGACAATCTCTTCTTGAAAAAGCAATGAACGAACTGAGCGATGCTGATTTGAAAGCGATTCCAGCTAAAACAGTATGGCAAGATGCACCAGAGGGTATTCACACTGCATTTGATGTAATTCATAGATTAAAAGACGTTTATACAAACTCTTTAGCTTATGAATTCTCACATATACAAGATAGTGAAGAACGCGTATGGTTGCATCAAATGGTGGAATCAAATTCATTGCGTCAACCATTATCAAATAAAAAACGAACTGCTCTTTTAAAACGTTTAACTGCTGTTGAAGGTTTCGAGCAATTCTTGCATAAAACATTCGTTGGTCAAAAACGTTTCTCAATAGAGGGCGTTGATATGCTTGTACCTGTACTAGATGAAATTGTTTCAGAAGGTGCTAAAGGCGGCGTTGAAGATGTCATGATTGGTATGGCTCACCGTGGTCGTCTAAGCGTACTCGCTCACGTACTAGAAAAACCATATGGTCACATGTTTGCTGAGTTCAAACATGCAAAAATAGAAGGCGCAGTGGCAAATGCTGGCTGGACTGGCGACGTGAAATACCATTTAGGTAGAGAGCAAGTCGTTGGTAATGAAGAAGTTAGCACTCGCGTTACATTAGCAAATAACCCGAGTCATCTTGAGTTCGTTAACCCTGTTGTTGAAGGTTTCGCACGTGCAGCTCAAGAGAATCGTAAAAAATCTGGTCTTCCAGAACAAGATACTTCAAAATCATTCGTAATTTTAGTTCATGGTGATGCTGCATTCCCTGGTCAAGGTGTTGTGTCTGAAACACTCAACTTAAGCAGATTAAATGCATACCAAACTGGCGGAACGATTCATGTTATCGCTAATAATGCAGTCGGCTTTACGACTGATAGCTATGATTCTCGTTCTACTAAATATTCAAGCGACCTTGCAAAAGGTTTCGATATTCCGATTGTTCACGTAAACGCTGATGATCCGGAAGCTTGTCTTGCTGCTGCTAACCTTGCGATCCAATATCGTACGTTGTTCAAAAAAGACTTCTTAATCGATTTAATCGGTTACCGCCGATATGGTCATAACGAAATGGATGATCCAGCAGTTACGCAACCACAAGTGTACAAAAAAATTAAAAATCACCCAACTGTAAGAGCAATTTATGCAGATCAATTACAAGCTGATGGTGTTCTAAATGCAGATGAGGTTGAAACAGTTACACAGTTTATACAAGAGCAATTAAAATCTGACTATGCACAAGTACCACCAGCTGATACGAGCGATGCAACAATTCACGTTAAAGTGCCAGATGTTGTTGCACAAGGCATTCAGCCAATCGATACTGGTGTTGAGATTGACTCACTTCGTGCAATTAATGCAGGCTTATTATCTTGGCCTGAAGGATTTAACGTATATCCGAAAGTGAAGAAAATTCTTGAGCGCCGTAAAGATGCTCTTGAAGAGAACGGTAAAATCGAATGGGCACTTGCTGAATCGTTAGCATTCGCTTCTATTTTGCAAGAAGGTACGCCAATTCGTTTAACTGGTCAAGATTCACAGCGTGGTACATTCGCGCACCGTCATATCGTATTACACGATACTGATACAAACGAAACATATTCACCATTACACCGTTTACCGAACATTAACGCATCATTCTCTGTTCATAACAGTCCGTTATCAGAGGCTGCTGTTGTTGGTTATGAATATGGTTATAACGTATTTGCTCCAGAAACTCTTGTTATGTGGGAAGCACAATATGGTGACTTCTCAAATACTGCGCAAGCATTATTTGATCAATATGTTTCAGCAGGAAGAGCAAAATGGGGTCAAAAATCAGGTTTAGTCCTTCTATTACCACACGGTTATGAAGGTCAAGGACCAGAGCACTCTAGTGCACGTCCAGAGCGTTTCTTACAGTTAGCTGCTGAAAACAACTGGACAGTTGCCAACTTAACGAGCGCGGCTCAATACTTCCATATCTTACGTCGTCAAGCATCTATCTTAGGAACAGAAGCTGTTCGACCATTAGTACTTATGACGCCGAAGAGCTTATTACGTCACCCACTTACGCTTTCAACTGCTAGTCAGTTAAGCGAAGGACGTTTCCAACCTGCTTTAGAGCAAGAAAACCTTGGCATGAAACCAAACAAAGTAAAACGCCTTGTTTTAAGCACAGGTAAAATGGCGATTGACTTAGCAGCAGAAATCGAGTCTGGTAAACATGAATACAACTTAGATGAAGTTCATGTCGTTCGTATTGAACAGTTGTATCCATTCCCTGCTGAGAAAGTTCAATCTATTATTAAACGCTTTAAAAACTTAGAAGAAATCATTTGGGTTCAAGAAGAACCTCGTAATATGGGGGCATGGCATTACATGGCTCCAATTCTGTTCGAACTAGCTGGAGATAAAGCGAAAACAGGTTACATTGGACGCCCAGATCGTTCTAGCCCATCTGGTGGCGATCCATTCGCTCACAAAGCTGAGCAAGAACTAATTGTTGCACACGCTTTAGATGTGAAGTACAACTTCCGTCAAGATAAACAAGAAATTGAAGTTTTCAGCAACTGAAAGTAACAACGAATTTCATTAGCTCAACTTGGGCAGAATATCTGCCCAAGTCGAGCTAATACATGGAGATTACCGAAGATTAAAGAAGAAAAACACACCGTTAGGCAAATAAGGGGAGGACATTTAAAATGATCGAAATTAAAGTACCTGAGCTTGCAGAATCTATTACAGAAGGAACTATTTCACAATGGCTTATCAACGTAGGCGACAAAGTTGAGAAAGGTGGCAGCGTTGTTGAGCTTGAAACTGATAAAGTCAATGTAGAAATCATTGCAGAAGATTCAGGTATTGTATCGAAGTTACTAGGCGAACCTGGGGATACAGTTGAAGTTGGCGCAACTATCGCAATTTTAGATGCAAACGGAGCACCAGTTGCAGTAAGTACACCTGCACCACCTGCTGAGCAACCAAAACAAGAAACTACTGAAGCACCGAAAGTAGAAGCTCCAAGTGCTGAACAAAATAAAGCGTTACAAGGTTTACCAAATACAAATCGTCCTATCGCATCACCAGCTGCTCGCAAAATGGCTCGTGAATTAGGAATCGACTTAAACGACGTACGCAGCACAGATCCACTTGGGCGTGTGAGACCACATGATGTACAAGCTCACGCTGCAGCGCCAAAAGAAGCACCAGCTGCTCCAAAACAAAGTCCGGCTCCAGTTGCAAAAACTGAATTCGAAAAACCAGTTGAGCGTGTGAAAATGTCCCGCCGCCGTCAAACAATTGCAAAACGTCTTGTAGAAGTTCAACAAACGTCTGCAATGTTAACAACATTTAACGAAGTTGATATGAGTGCGATCATGGAATTACGTAAAGAACGCAAAGATGCTTTCGAGAAAAAACATGATGTGCGTCTTGGCTTTATGTCATTCTTCACAAAAGCAGTTGTTGCAGCATTAAAACAATTCCCATTATTAAATGCTGAAATTCAAGGCGATGAGCTTATCATTAAAAAATTCTATGATATCGGTATTGCAGTAGCAGCTCCAGATGGATTAGTTGTTCCAGTTGTACGTGATGCTAACCAATTAAACTTCGCTGAAATTGAAAGCGAGATTCGTAATTTAGGTCTAAAAGCACGTGATAACAAACTTTCATTAAAAGAGCTACAAGGTGGTACATTTACAATTACAAACGGTGGTGTATTCGGTTCTCTAATGTCTACGCCAATCCTAAATAGCCCACAAGTAGGTATTCTAGGAATGCATAAAATCCAAGTACGTCCAGTTGCGATTGATAACGAGCGTATGGAAAACCGTCCGATGATGTACCTTGCACTATCTTACGATCACCGTATTGTTGATGGTAAAGAGGCAGTTAGCTTCCTTGTTGCTGTTAAAGATATGCTTGAAGATCCAAAATCATTATTATTAGAAGGTTGATAGACTATTAGTCTATTAAAGGCTGTAGAATGAATCATTCTACAGCCTTTTTTTATTGCGTTCATACGGGACAAATTGCATTACATATACTAATAATGTATGCCTAGAACGTAAGGAGGATTAAAATGAATAACCTTCCAGCTCATGCAAAACTGAAAGCAAATAAAGATACTTTCTTCCTCCCCGATTCAAACGGGGGTGTCTATTTTCGAAATAACGCCAGTTCATTCCGCATGGACGGTGATGGGATTTATAACTGGATTGAAAAATTAATGCCTATGTTTAACGGTAATTATTCTTTAGCAGAAATAACCGACGGTCTCCCTCTCCCCTATCAAAATCGTGTATTTGAAATTGGAGATATTTTATATGAAAATGGTTTCGCCCGTGATGTAAGTCAAGATGCTCCTCATGAATTAAACAGTACATTACTCGACAGGTACGCTTCTCAAATTGAATTTTTAGAAGTCGATTCACATTCAGGTGCTTTAAGATTCGAGACGTACCGTGCGGCAAATGTCCTTATAATTGGTTCTGGGGATATGCTTACTTCCTTAGTTTCTTCTTTACTAGAGTCCGGATTACCTAAATTTCATTACCTTGTCACAGATTATGCGGAAACAAATTACGACCGAATTCATGAGCTAGTAGAACGTGCATATGAACTTGATGACAATGTACTTATTCAAGAAATAGATACTACAATGGATCGTCCTTTACATGAAGTATTCGAGCCTTTCGACTGGATTTTATACGTTTCTCAAAATGGAGATATTGAAAGTTTAAGAGCAATACATGCTATTTGTAGAGATGAGGGGAAAAATTTCATACCAGCCATTTGCTTATCAAGAATCGGTTTAGCTGGCCCCGTCGTAATAGCAGATCGTGAAGAATGCTGGGAATCCGCATGGCATCGTCTACACGAAACTACTTTGCAAAATGAAAATCCGCCCGAGCCTTTCTCACCAATCACATCTGCAGTGTTAGCAAATATTATCGTTTTTGAATTGTTTAAACATGTCGCTGACGATTTACACCGGCAGTATAATCCTCAATTCTTTTTATTAAACTTAGAAACACTTGAAGGAAAGTGGCACCCTTTTATAAAGCATCTTCTCGCAACCGATGAAATCTTTACAATTGATACGGTGCAAAATCTTCAAGAAAACCTTTCCCATCGTTCTGGACAATATACTTCAACTGAACTTTTTCGTTTTTTTGATACATTAACTTCTAAAGAAGCTGGCATATTCCACATGTGGGATGAACAGGATTTGCACCAACTACCTTTATCACAATGCTATATTCAAGTTGCAGATCCATTATCAGACGGACCTACTTCTCCCCTTCCTGCTATAACTTGTGGTGGTTTAACTCATAATGAAGCACGCCGCGAAGCCGGTTTAACAGGAGTTGAAACGTATGTAGCTGAAATGATTCATCGTCTTATCCCCGAACATACTGATATCGGTATTGGTGCTGGGGAAACGATGACAGAAGGTGTATACCGTGCACTGCAAAAACATTTAAATAATAAGTTGCGGGAACGCCAATCACATATGCTAGAAGAGGTTACAGAGCTTGATTTAACCGAAATTCATGATAAACATTGTAGGTTTTACTATGATGCTCTCTCTACAATTCATGACATACCTAAAGTGGGAATGAGTGAGGAGTTACTTGGTTTTCCTGTCATTTGGATCGGTATAAATGATAGATGGTACGGTTCGGCAAATATTAATATAACATTGGCGTTAAGAAACGCTCTGCAACAAGCACTCCTTCATATTCAAAATGAAGAGATTCCTTATAAAGCTAATATTTTGCCGGAATCATCCGTTGTTTTATATAGTACGGATTCTGTTAGAGTAGCAATACAAGAAGAGGAAGAAATTCCAGGCGTACAGTCTTTACAAGTTTCCTTACAAAATTTAGCAGGAAATAATTTTTATCCATTCGTTTTCGATTTAGCCATTGAATCATTTTTAAGAGACAACTTAGACGGTGTATACGGGGTATTAATTGCAAAGGAGGACGGTCTATGACTCAAAATATATTGCTTATAGGAGATGGCCTACTTGCAGACTATGTACATGATCAATTATGCAAACAGTATTCCATCATTCGCCAACATACAATTACAGAAGAAATCCCTGAAAATATTCACCTCGCTCTCGTATTACATGACGGCTCTCCTTCTACTATTCATCATGATGCTGAGCTGACATTTCGTTCGAACCACATTCCGTGGCTTCGTGCATTTACTTCATTTGGTGAAGGTGTTATTGGTCCTTTCATTCCTCCTCTTGCAACGGGATGTACCCATTGTGCCGATGGACGACGCTTTATCGCTGGATTTGATCAAAAAGAAATGTGGGAACTACAGCGGAAATATGCGTTAAAAGCGGATAACGAGACGAGGCGTGATGTACGTGCGACTCAAAATGGGATGTTACAAATGTGTCAGCTCATTCATGCTGAAACGGAAAAAATATTAGCTCACGGACATTCTTCTTTAGAAAATGAACTCATTTTACTAAACTTACAGACCCTGCAATGTACACGGCATTCTTTCCTTCCAGACCCTCTCTGTCCTGTATGTAGTAATTTACCTGATGATACTGCGGATGCGGCAGAGATTTCTTTACAACCGAGCTTAAAAACAAGTACTGAAACATATCGCTGTCGTTCTATTCATGAGCTAAACACATTTTTAACGAGAGACTATTTAGATTACCGAACTGGTATTTTGAATGGAAAAATGCAGCATTCTTTATTGCCATTTGCTGACGTCATTATAAACATGCCGTTACTATTCGGAAATGAAGGTGTTGCAGGCCGAACTCATTCATTTGTACTGAGTGAGGCAACTGCTATTTTAGAAGGTTTAGAACGATATTGCGGTATGTCACCTCGCGGGAAAAAGACAAATGTGCATGGTAGTTTTCATGATTTAAAGGATCATGCACTGAATCCCCTCACACTCGGTGTGCATACAAATGAACATTATAATCGTGATAGTTTTCCGTTTAAACCATTTGATCCTGATTATGAACAAAACTGGGTATGGGGATATTCTTTATCACAAAAACGGCCACTTTTAGTTCCAGAATCAATCGCCTATTATAGCCTTGGTCATAGAGATGCTTTCGTGTATGAAACATCAAATGGATGTGCGATTGGTGGTAGTTTAGAAGAGGCCATTTTTCATGGCATATTAGAAATCGTAGAGCGCGATGCTTTTTTACTCACATGGTATGCAGAATTACCTCTTCCTCGTCTTGATCTTAGTTCAGCAAATGATACTGAATTACAATTAATGATTGAGCGCTTGCGTACGATTACTGGATATGAATTACACGTTTTCAACGCAACGATGGAACACGGTATTCCGAGCATTTGGGTGATTGCGAAAAACACGAGGCAAGATGGGATGAATCTCGTCTGTGCTGGTGGTGCTCATATGGAACCCATTCGAGCAATCAAAACTGCGATTCATGAAATAGCTGGCATGTTACTTATATCAGATGATGATTTGGATCAAAACAAAGAAAAATATGAAGACTGTTTACGTGATCCTTATCTCGTTACGCAAATGGGTGATCATAGTATGCTGTACGGATTGAAAGAAGCGGAAGAACGTCTTCACTTCCTTTTACGTGAAGATGCTCCGGTGCAAACGTTTCAAGAAATGAGGGCATTACAATCATTTGATATGGATTTAACATCTGATCTTCATCAACTTTTAAACAGGTTACATCAATCTGGACTTGAAGTAATCGTTGTAGATCAAACCGTTCCTCTCATAGAAAAGAACGGATTACATTGTGTAAAAGTATTAATTCCAGGCATGCTTCCAATGACATTCGGACATCATCTCACTCGGGTTACAGGACTGGATAGAGTGTATACTGTACCAATGACACTTGGATATATGGCTGAGCCTTTAACGAATGAACAACTAAATCCACATCCACACCCGTTTCCATAGTAAAGGAGGGGATTTCATGCAGCTGGATGCTTTTTTACATCATCTCCATTTCTCTATTGATGAAATTATGCCGAATCATGAGGTAGACTGGGACGACGCACCACTTCCTTATAAATTATATCGAAATTTACCAGTCATCCCTCTCTCTTTAGAAATCCCATTAACTTTGCGGAACTCTTCTACTAAACCTAACTTAGAGGAAATCGGGCATTATCTTTGGTACTCATTTGGTTTAACACAATTATGTCAACCTACTACTAGCCTAGAAAATAATAAAATAACGACTCTATTTCGAAGATTCATCCCTTCTGGGGGTGCTTTATATCCAAATGAATTATATATGTATTTAAAAATTGATCATTATCCAGACGGCATTTACCATTATGACGCCGCGCATCACCGTCTTATCTTACTTCGCGAGGGAAATTTCGATTCTTATCTTACAGAAGCACTCGGCAATCGTTGTAACATACATTCTTGTTTTGGCACAGTATTCGTATCCACTATGTTTTGGAAAAATTTCTTTAAATACAATAATTTTTCATACCGGCTTCAAGGGTTAGATAGTGGTGTTCTAATCGGGCATCTACTTGAATGTGCAAAACAATTCGGTTACACAAATGGAGTATATTTTCAGTTTCTAGACCGAGCAATGAATCATTTACTTGGACTGTCTGAAGGCGAGGAAAATGTGTATGGTGTTATTCCTCTAAGTACAGAACCGCATAAAGATTGGTTTCATAATGATTACCGTGAAAATACAACTGTTACTTCTCATGACTTGTTGCAGCAAATCCCGCCGTTAACACATGAGCATTTCGTTCGCTCAAAGCATGTAGATGAATATCCGATGATAACAAAAGTTAACGCAGCTTCTATGATTGAATCGACAGAACACTTCCAAACATTAACTCAAGAAAATCGACAGCAATACAGTGCACACGCTGTACAGCTACCTAAAGTGGAACGTTTATCCTATGATTTCTTACATCTTTGTAAAAAGCGATATTCACCTGATGCTGACTTTACTTTAACAAAATGGGATACTCGTTCACTTGCTACTTTATTACAAGAAGCGAGCCTCGCATTCCCTTATTACAACGATCTTGATGGTCAGTATGTAAATGAAAATGCGCGCGTTTCCTTATATGGATGTTTTTATAACGTAAAAGATATAGAAAACGGCGCTTATTCTTATAACAGTAAATCGCATTCCATACAGCCAATACGATATGGAGATCTTCGTTATTCCCTTCAATCAAGTATGACGTTGGATAACGTAAACCTTTTTCAAGTACCGCTTTGTCTACATGTAGTCGGAAATAAAGATTACTATACACATACATTAGGCTATAGAGGATATCGTATTCACCAAATGGAAGCTGGTATACTCGTTCATAGACTTGTTTTAGCTGCGACCGCTATGGGAATGGGTGGTCATCCTTTACTTAGTTTTGATACAAATTCATGCGATCAATTGTACGGGATTGATACTGGAAATGAAACGTCTCTCATTCAAATTCCAGTTGGGGCATATCGGGCGCGTAATTGGTTAAAAGGGTATTTGTATAATTAGAAGCACGCCGGTTGATGGCGTGCTTTTTTTAGAGGAGTTAAATTATTAAAAGCGAAATGAGTATATATTCTTACATAAAAGGAGCGTTTAAATTGGGCATTTTACAACGTTTAATCAAACAAGCGAAAAATCCTCGTGGGACAATCGGTTCCTCAATGCTTTGTATTATGAATTCTGCACATACGAGACTAACAAATTGGGCTTTACAAAAAATACATATACGTGAAGATGCAGTTATTTTAGATATTGGTTGTGGGGGTGGTAAAACAATACATACGCTTTCTAGACTAACTCCGTTTGGGAAAATATATGGAATTGATTACTCCGATCAAGCTGTGAAAAATTCTATACATACGAATATGAAAGATGTACAAACACAAAAAGTAACTGTTCAAAAAGCAAGCGTCTCTTCTATTCCACATCATGCGAATTGCTTCGATCTCATTACCGCCTTTCAAACCCACTACTTCTGGCCTGACGTTAAACACGATATAAAAGAAGTATTTCGCATATTAAAACCGAATGGATCCTTTTTATTAGTGGCCGAAACTTTCAAAGTTCAATATCATATGGATGAATTTAAAACGACAGAATCATTAGTAAATCTCTTTTATAAAACAGGGTTTACAAGTGTGAAATATTATGAAGAAAGAGGTTGCCTTTGTGTAATAGGAAATAAGTAAAAAAGCAGGCCCTTCAAGGCCTGCTTTTTTACTAAATTAATTTAAAGATACTCTTAATTTGTCTTGCAAATAACCAGTTTTTCGTACCGTAGTTATCATTTAAGCTATCTAAATCAATTGATTTTCCGTTAGCAAACTTTAATTCTAACGTTGTATTTTTGTCATTTGTTTTCAAGCTACTATTTGTAATATCATCGTACTTTAACTTTTCAATTTCAACATATTCTTCTTTCTCTTGTCCGATAACGACATGGTCTTGGAAGAAGAAAAATACTTCTACTTTCTTACCGAAACAAAATACATTTTTCGTATAAATTAATGTCGCATTATCAAGTCCAACACATACTTCTTTCATCTCTTCCACAACGTGTCCAAAGTCTTCTTCTTGTCTTGCGTTTGATTCAGCAATCCATTCTTCGATTGTTTTCATGTTAATTGCCATACTGCGCCCCCTGGTTCGTTCATTGCTTTGTTTAAAAAATAAATACTATATGACAATATAAGCGATAAGTACTATGTTTTCAAGGTCGAACGGTATATTCAAAATAAAGCGAAACTTTAATCAGTGGGGGTTTTGTTCATCCTCCACTGATTATTAGCCCTCACCAATCAGGCGTTTACGGGCAGCCCGACTCCCACCTAACTTCTTTGCTCCAGCTGAATTTTGGGGTGGGAGTCTTACTGCCCACAAATAGCGGGATAAAGTTGAATTTCAAAGTAATATACTAGGGGCACCTATTTTATTATATTTTAAACGTTTGAACGAGACATTCTTCATCATCAATTATTTGTTTTCGTGCATCAAATTCAATGTTTAGCTCCCTATATACTTTCTTCCAAAACGTAACAGCTGGTACATTTTTTATAAGTTCAATAACAAAATATTTACCCCTTTTCTCTTCTAATAAACTTTCAATCGCCTTTTTTCCGATTCCTTTTCCTTTGTATTGATTCAATATGAAAATGTCATTAATACCGAAGTCGTTTTCCTTCTTCAAAAATGGACGTTCCAGTAATAATAAGAATCCTACAATACTCTGATCAACTTTTATAAAATACGGATTGATTCCGTCATTTTCCCAAAACATGTGCAAATCTTCGTATTCAAAAAATCCGTTCGCTCCAATCGTTATGTTAGTAGTAAACTTAGACAGGTCATGAAGATATAATGCGTACAAATTACGTAATATTTCCCGTTCTGATTCTTGAACTTTTTGAAGTGCTACAATCATTTTTAATGATCCCCTTCCCTATATGTAACTATTTCCCAATCCTCTTTATTCGACAAAAATGATCCTTCCCCTTCACAAAAAAATAGCACTTAAAAAAGTGCTATTCCGCTCGCCTTGCTGCTTGTTGAATTGGATCCCAAACGCTATTATATGGTGGTGCGTAACTTAAGTCGACATCTTCTAAATCGTGAATGCTCATTTTATTGAAAAGTGCCATCGCGATCACATCAATACGTTTATCTACACCTTCTTCTCCAATTACTTGCCCGCCCAGTAATTGTTTCGTATCGGAATGATATAGTAATTTCAAATAAAGCGGTTTGGCATTTGGATAATACCCTGCCATATTTGTTGAATCTATCTTCACTGTTTTATACGGAATGTTTAATCCGCTCGCTTCTTTTTCATTTAAGCCCGTTCTCGCTAAGGTAAGATCCATAAATTTAATAATTCCCGTGCCGAGAGTACCTTTAAATGCTCTTCGTTTATCAACCATATTGAGTCCGGCAAGTCGCCCTTGTTTATTTGCAGTCGTTCCAATTGGAATATGATCCTGAATCTCTTTTATAACGTGATAATGCGTTGCACAATCTCCTGCTGCATATACATCTTTTACGTTCGTTTGCATATAAGCATTTACTTCAATTGCACCCTTATAATTCTTACGTATATTCGTTCCTTCAAGAAAATCAGTATTCGGCTGTACACCGACAGATACTAAAACGAGATCGGCCTTATACGTACCTTTATCTGTTTCAATTTTTTCTACTCTCTCTTTTCCTTTAAACGCTTTTACATTTTCATTTGTTAAAATTTCAATATTATGTTTGTCTGCTTCTTTATGTATATATTCCGCCATATCCGCATCATAAATCGTGCCAATATGGTCATTTCGCTCAATCATTCTTACTTTCTTGCCAAGTTCTACAAATGTTTCTGCCATTTCTAGACCAATTGCACCGCCGCCAATAATGGTTACATCTTCAACTTTATTCGTTTCTAGCGTTTTTAATATGCGCTCTGCATCTGGAATTGTTTTTAAAAGATGAACACCTTGTAAATCTTTCCCCTCCCAATTCGGCATTACAGGACGTACACCAGTCGCGATTAATAATCGGTCATATGAAAATTCAAAGACATCTTTCGTCTTCGTATGCACTGCGTACACAATTTTGTTATCCGTATCCACTTTCGTTACTTCATGACGCACTTTCGCATCTATTCCATACTTATCACGAAACGTCTTCACATTGCGAGCAATTAATTTTTCAGTTGAAGCAATAGCACCGCTAATTACATAAGGTAGTCCGCACTGAGCGTATGAATAGATTTCACCTTTTTCCAAAGTAACAACCTTTGCAGTTTCATCGTTTCTAACAATTTGCATTGCTGCACTCATACCAGCTGCATCTCCGCCAATAATGACATAGTTCACTTTATCACTCCTTTTTTTACATACTCTTTACGATTTCCATATTTTATAGAAATAACACCCACTTCTATTGTAAAGAATGTGCATTTCATCTACAAATTTGCTGCACAAACCTATACCTTACTAGGTAACCGTCGTGTCTTATAAACAAGAAATTTAATATGCTATAACAGTAACTATTGAAAGTAGGTGAAACATACATGTGCGCCGGCCTTCTCGTCCAGCTTCCAGAGGAACCGATAGAACCGAGACCCGCCCTCCCGCTTGAACAAGAGTTTACCGTTAGTGTAACTTTATACAGTGCACGTGCTTGGTTATCTGATAATGACACTTTCTCACAAACTATTTGGAAATCGACTCGCTTTGCTTCTGCATCACACGCTCGCAAATCCATCTTCCCAGTTGGTACTGTTAAAATTGTGAACTTTTCTGATGATACAATAACGGTTACTATATCATCAGAATCAGATGATGCTCTCAAAATAGTCGTTCCCCCTCGTTCTGAAGCTGCTTTAACATCTAATTCTTTATCTGATGTCCAAGCAAGTACATCAGGAAGAGCAAGTAAAGTCACATTCCTCTTTCACATCTTTTTCTCAAGGGATCCTGGTCCAGCTAAATAACCGTAGAAAAGGTACAGTAATATACACTGTACCTTTTTCACGTACTCTATTCTCTTGATTTAATCAGTTCAACATTATAAGATTCCACACTCGTTAACGTTCCCGTAAAATACGGATTCTCTCTATACCAAGACTGTTTTGAAAAATATGCTTGCATATCTTTCGTTTGAAAAATATGTCCATGCCTTGCGTATATTTCATTTCTAGCAATTTTCAACTGTTCTTTCGATAAATATGTTAAGTCCGCACTCGTTAATTTTCGAATATCACTATCAGGGAAGATGAAACCATTATATACATAATGAGTAGTAGGCGGCGGAGTAACATTGTAAACAACTGTTTTTTCTACACTTTTCTTTTGAAATGGAAGATTATAAGCCGACAGTGCCGTTACAGTTTCTACCTTGGTCGTTTCCCTTCCGTTTTCTCCATTTCGTTCTAAATAAATCGCCGCACTTCCATCAGTCGCTACCGGTCCCCACGTAATTTCTTCTCCCGCTAGCGCTGTAACTGGCTTTTGATTCACGTACAATGTTGCACCAGGCGCATTCGTTTGAACTGTAATATATTGCCCTTGCAACGTTAAATCTACCGTTACATTATTTTGACTTTGTTTTATAAGTACAACCTTTTCCTCTCGTGATAGTTTTACATAGTCATTTTTATATTCCGCTTGAAACACTTGAGTCCCTGGAAGAAACGGTCCATATTGCTTCTCAAACTTTTTATCATTTGTCTTATCAATTTCTTTTCCGTTCATTTTTAATAATGTACCTTTTTCATTTGAAAGCAGAGTCGTATAATACGTCTTCGCTTTCAATTTATACCGATCAAATATAAAGAAATACTTTCCGTCTTTCGTTAAAGAAAAATCTGCTCTTTCTATTCCATCTCCTTGTTTTTCACCTTGCCTCAAATATTCTTTCAATTCATTCACGTAAGATGGATTTTCTTTTATATATGAAAATAGAGGCGTTAAACTCTCTCTCGTGACAATAACGGCTGGATCATCTGCCGTTATGATCTCAGCTAATTTCTCCCCGTCCCTCTCTTGTAAAATAGTAATCATTCGGTCTACTTGTGCCGTCTGCTTATAATACGATGATCCATACAAATACAATCCAACAATTGCTATAATCAGTATTACTAAAAGTGTAATACCAACTTTTGTACCTCCGCTCATGTTCTTCTTTACTACAGGACTTCCCCTCTTCGTCCCGCAGTTTTGACAAAATTGCACACCATCTTCAAACGGAATTCCGCACTTTGTACATACATTCATCCATTCAACCACCTTTTCCTTAGAAGCCCGTAAATCCTCCAGTAATAGTTTGAATTATCGTATTAATGTAAGACCAAAGTACAATCCACGTTGCGATTCCGATTAAAACATTTGCGATAAGAAGAGTGTAAACAGGATCTAATCCACCGCTATCTAGTTTTAATATAGCTACGATGATACTAATTGACATATACGTTGTAGCCACCCCTAATAATATCGGTAGAAAGAAGATCAATAGGAAACTAAACAGAAAAGAAAGAACTAATATAGCAATAGCCGGAGTCGCTATCGTTCCCCATATACCGAATACTTCAAGAAACGAAAAAGAAGATTTCATCATCTTACCACTTACAAAAATAATAAATCCGACAAATAACGTTAAAATTAATAAAAAGAAAAAGATTTTTACAGATTCTCCAAAGAAAGTAGGAGTAGTTATATCTGGTACTAACGTTCTCGTAACAGCTGCCGTTGCACTCATCATTCTATAAAAAATACATGCTCCTAAAAAACAAATAAGAACAAGACTTACAATTCCATTTCGCACTTCAATATTGCCATTTTTCATAATCGCTGTCGGTGCTTTTAAAGCATGTGTAAAAAACTGAAAATAGCCACTCGCAAATCGTTTCGCTTGCTCTACCGTTTCATTCGGGCGAGTTTCCTTTACTTGTGCTACGCGCGCTTGTCGCTCCCCTTCTTCCTGTGCACCACTTGCCACCACTTCTTCCGTTAACGAATGTCCACAATTCCCGCAAAACTTTGCTTCCGCTGCATTTTCTGTATGACACGCCGGACATTTCATTCTCTCATCCCTCCTTAAGCATATACCTTATAGGGTGTTACAAATTCAATATATGACTTTGTACATAAAACATGACTACAAGAAAAAGAATATGAAATCCTTCTTTTAAACGAAACTATGTGTGCTAGTAATATAGAAAAATAATGTTATTATGAAACAGAGCAAATAACATTTTTAAAAGATTGGATGAAGACAGTGGAATTTGTAAACTCGATTTTTCAAACACTCCTTACAAGCGTGATCCAATTATTCTCTTTAATTGGTGTCATCATTGTAATTGGATTTATATTAGGTTATTTAGAATCTCTCACACGAATGTATTGGTCGAGAGCTTTTGGTAGGAAAGGCTTCCTTTTAACTGCGTGGATTGGTGTCCCTATTCATGAACTTGGACATGCAATTATGTGTATACTATTTCGTCATAAAATTGTAGCAACGCAGTTCTTCCCGACAGATACAAGTCAAGGAGCTTTAGGTTACGTACAACATCAATACAATCAAAAAAGTATATATCAACGAATCGGTAATTTCTTTATCGGTATCGGCCCTATTATTTCTGGTATTACTACCTTAATACTTTTAATGCGCTATTTCGTACCAGGGTCATATTCTTTATTTAATACGACTCTCGAAACAACTGTTGCATCGGCTTCTATTAACTTAGACATGATCCAAAACATGCTACTATCGACGTTTGTATTATTGAAAAGCTTATTTACAATAAGCAATTTATTGAATCCTTCATTTTGGTTATTTTTATTTATCGCCATTTGTATTTCCGCACATATCGCTTTAAGTAAACCAGATATAAAAGGATCAATAGACGGTGTCATCGTCATGTTTATCATTTTATTTTTATTCAATATAATAGCAGGACTTTTTCAGTATGATAGTAACCAACTAATCGGCAAAATGATGAAATATAATATGTATCTCATTGCATTTTCTAGTGTGGCACTGCTTTTCTCTAGTATTTCTACACTTGTGAGTTTTGGGTTTTATAAGATGAGAAGAGGGCGTTCGTTGTGAACGCCCTCTTCTTATTAGTTATTTTTCTTATAACTATAATTCTCAACCGGAACACGAGCATGCCCTTCTTCATCTGTACACCATGATTGCGACTGAAAGGCAAGGAAAATACCTACCCACTCTTCCCTCTTCTCAAAATGAATAAGTAGTCCACCGTCTTGCCATATGCCGTCATCACCTTGCCATTTCTCTACATTTCCTTGATTCATATGAATATCATGTACACCATTTCCAGGTGTAAAATGGAAATACGAATCCGGAACCTTTTCTTCTGGTCCCCATCTTTCGCCAAACGCGTAAATAATTGCTTTTTCCTCTATCGCTCGTTTTATATAATGTTCTATTTTCTCATTCAAATCATTATCAGATCCCGTTTTTTCAGCAGGTAAAGGAATCATTTGCTTCGAATCAAATAAATTACCTCTTACATAATCTAAAGCGACTTTTGGTTCATTGTTTTTCACTTCCGTAAAACCAAACGGTAATGTCGGTAATATATGAATCGCCTCTGACCTAATATTATTACTCGCAAAATATAAAACTTCTGACGGATAACTTTGCGACTTTACGTTAATTGCAATACGATAGTCTACTCCTGCCTCGCCTTGTAAATGAACTTGATAATGAGGTGTTTTCCCTTTTCCAGTCTTTGATTGTATAACTGTACCTTTTAATACACCATAGTTTTTTAAGGGCATACCTTTCATCTCCTATTCATTTAGTAGAAGCTTTTCATATTTAAAACATTATCCAATTATAAAAAAAATCCTCCTACGTTAGGAGGATTTTTCACTTTATCAACACATACCAAATAATTACCTCCACCACTACAAGCAACACCGCACCAAAGATCATTAATGTCGTTTTCTTTAATAGTTCATTTTCACGATGAGGTATATCACATAAATAAGCACCGAGTGTAATACGTGATGGACAAGCAATCGTCGCTACTGATGATGCGGTGTTTTGAAGCGTTGTGACGTATTGCCACGGGAGTGCTACATTTTGTGCTGTTTGCATTTGTAGTTTTATAAACATTGCATTTGATCCTGCGTTACTACCGGTTAAAAAACCGCCAATTCCTCCAATGAAAGGAGCAACGAAAACGAAAAACGTACCAAATGTTTCACCAGCTGTCTTTGCGAGTAATGAATGCATGCCAGATGCACCCATTAGCTCTGAAATCGCAATGAACATCGTTGTTGTAATAGCGAAAGGAATCCATTGTTTTATTGTTTGCGAGAGTGATTGTTTAATAATATGAGATGGAATGCGGAAGAAAATGATTGTAAACAAACAAGTCATGGCGAGCCAAAACCCTGGCGAATATAGTAGCTCTAGTTTGTAAGAATATGATTTTAAATCGAGAACTGCATATGACCTGAGCAGATCGTGTAATACAGGAACGAGGCGAGAAAGTAAAATACAAACTGTTAAAAAGATATAAGGGCTAATAATTTTTAGAATCGATACTTCTCTCTCCGTAGCCGCCGCATGCTCTGTTAGAAGTTTTTGTTCATCTTTTCCTTTTAATTTAATGATTAAAAAACCAAATGTAATGGTAACGATAGAACTTAATATTCCCGCTAGTTCAACACTTACGTATGCGTTAGAAAGATAGATTCCGAGAGAAAATAATAGAAAGAAACCAACGCCTTCCTTCCACTTTTCTATAACTGCCTGAAAACCACCGACAACGTATAAAGAAAGGAAGATAAAGTATGCAAAAATCGGGATACTTAATAATGCTGTATTTGTGCCAAGAGTTGTGAGCGGCATGTTAATAAGCTGCGAACCGATAATCGTACCCGTTGCCATCGCGCCCCATGAACTAGCCAGCAAACCGATAAACGAGAGCAGTACAGCTTGAAATGGTTTATAGCCTAACGAAAGAAAGATCGGCGCTGCGACCATAAAACCAATACCGAATCCACTTACTGATTCAATTAGTGGGCAAATACCAAAACACATAAGAAGCATTTGTAATAAGCGGTCATGTGTGACTTGTTCCAAAAATCGTGCTACTTGATCGATGTATCCCATTTTGTTCATGAGGTGAAATAAAAAAATACCGAAAAACAAAACGTATCCGACAATAAAACAAATTAACCAACCTTTAATCGTAGCGTGCACAGTTTCACTTATCCCTAATTGAAACGTTGGCGAGAGTAAAACGATTCCAACAGAAACGGCATAAGAGATTAATGAGGCTCTTAATGACGTTTGTTTAAACAAAAATAAACAAATGAAAATCATCATAATCGGGATAAGTGCCAACAATATGGCCATGTTATCATCTCTTTTCGTAAAAAATGCAATTTTTAACTATTATATAACAGATATTGTTATTTTTAATTAATTTTATAACAGATTAAAAAAGAGCCAAACAGCTCTTTTTTTGAATCACTCCCATGTTCTTTTATCCTGAAAAACCGTCTGCTGTCCGATTATTTTTTCTAACACAACAAACACAATATAAGCACATATTACTTGCAGTACAATATTCCCAAATTTCATTAATGCAAATGAATAAATCCCCCGAAATAACTCGTTTAATAACACAATCGAAACGATACTAAATAGTTCTATACTAATCGAAAATATACATACTTCTAAAATAGATTGCTCTTGTATTCGATTTAATTGGGAAAAGATGAATACATATCCTAAAAACAGAGCCATCAACTCTATTTTCGTCATGCTAATGAGCCAAGCGTATAATGGTACAGTTAAAAGAAGATATAATAGTTTACGTCTTAGCATGCCTTCTCACCCTCTAAATTATATGTATTTTCTGTATATTTTAACATTTATTACGTAAAACAAAAAGAAGAGACTTATGCCTCTTCTTTTTGTTTTACTGCCTGTATTAACTCACATATTTCCTCTTGTTTTTCATTTTCTAACAACTCAATAACCTTACTTCCAACGACAACACCGTCGCATATTGTAATCATTTCTTCTATTTGCTCTCGTGTTGAAATACCGAATCCTGCGACTACTGGTAAGTGGACGTGTGATTTTACTTTTTCTAAGTAACTATGAATCTCATCTTTAAAGTTTTGACGTACTCCCGTTACGCCCGCTACTGTAACGGCGTAGACGAATCCTTCTGATTCACTCGTAATTTTTTCGATTCGCTCAATTGGGCTCGTTACAGTAACGAGCGGAATTAAAGCTATATTCGCCTCGCGTAGAAGCGGTGCAATGATGTCTTGTTCTTCATAAGGTAAGTCCGGAACGATAATGCCATCCACACCTGCTTCAAGACAACTCTCAATGAAACGTTCCTTTCCGAATGCGAGTACTGGATTTAAATATGTCATGAGTACAAATGGAATTTTTACTTCTTTCCTTACTTCTGCTAACGCTTGAAAAATACCTTTTAATGTTACACCGCTATCTAGCGCTCGTTTCCCTGCTCTTTGAATCGTTGGGCCGTCTGCGACTGGATCTGAAAACGGGATACCAATTTCAACAATGCTTGCTCCTGCTTCATCAAGAAAACGAATTCTTTCTTTTAGTTTTTCAAGGCCACCATCTCCGCCCATTACGTACGGAATAAATGCTTTTTTGCCATTTTCAAACGCTGCTTTAATTTTTTCTACTCCCATTTTTTACACCTCTTCCATATAACGTTTTATACTCTCTACATCTTTATCACCGCGGCCGGATAAACAAATAACAAGTCCTTCGTCTTGCTTCATTTGTGGCGCTAGCTTTAAAGCGTATGCAACAGCATGTGAACTCTCTAATGCCGGGATAATACCTTCTTTTTTCGTTAATAATTGAAATGCTTCTAACGCTTCTTCATCTGTAATGGAATGATAAGAAACGCGGCCAATATCTTTTAGCAAGCTATGTTCTGGTCCAACCCCTGGGTAATCTAGTCCGGCTGAAATAGAGTGTGCTTCTTGAATTTGTCCTTCTTCATTTTGTAGAAGGTACATCATCGATCCGTGTAAAACACCGACACTTCCTTTCGTTAAAGTGGCTGCGTGCTTTTCTGTGTGAACACCTTTTCCAGCTGCTTCAACACCGTAAAGAGCAACTTCTTCATCGTGTACGAACGGATAAAACATTCCCATTGCGTTACTACCACCGCCAATACAAGCAACGACTGCTTCTGGTAATTTCCCTTCTAATGCTTCGTATTGTTTTTTCGTTTCTTTCCCAATTACACTTTGGAAATCACGGACAATTTGCGGGAATGGATGTGGTCCAAGAACTGATCCCATAATGTAGTGTGTATCGTGCACGTGTGAAACCCAGTAGCGAAGCGCCTCGTTTACCGCATCTTTTAATGTGCCGCTACCTGCCGCTACACTTTCTACTTTCGCTCCGAGTAATTCCATTCGAAACACATTTAATTTTTGACGTCTCACATCTTCTTCTCCCATAAAGATGACGCATTCTAATCCGAGTAGGGCACATACAGTAGCGGTTGCCACCCCGTGTTGTCCTGCTCCTGTTTCAGCGACAACTTTTTTCTTGCCCATTCGTACTGCAAGAAGTGCCTGACCAATTGTATTATTAATTTTATGAGCTCCTGTATGATTCAAATCTTCACGTTTTAAATAAATTTTTGCACCGCCGCAATACTTCGTCATATTTTCAGCGAAATAAAGCGGTGTTTCTCTTCCGACGTACGTTTTTAAATAATGATTTAATTCCTTTTGAAACGCTTCATCCTGCATCGCTTTTTTATATGCTTCTTCTAGTTCTAATACAGATTGCATTAACGTTTCTGGAACGTATCGCCCTCCGTATATACCGTAGTGACCTTTTTCATCTGGATATGCGTAATTCATTTGGAACACTCCTTCGCTTTTATAATAAATTGTTTTATTTTCTTTAGATCTTTCTTTCCTTCTGTTTCTACTCCGCTACTCACATCGACCATATATGGCTGAACGGTTTGAATGGCTTCTTCTATATTAATGATGTTTAATCCGCCAGCTAATATCGTTTTCTCTCGCAATGCTTTTGGCATATGCGCGAGTAACTCCCATGAGAATGTCTTTCCATTTCCTCCATGGAACTTTTCTTTCGGGCTATCAAATAACATATAATCTGTTTCGTATTTTTTCGCACGTTCCATATCTTGCTCTAAAGCTACTCCTACCGCTTTTATAGACGGAATTTTCAATCTTTCGATGTAATGATTGTCTTCATCCCCATGTAGTTGCACATGCGTTAACCCACACTCATCTGCAATTTTCTGGATCACTTCTACTGATTCATTTACGAAAACACCGACCTTGAAAACGTGGGCTGGAATTTCCTCAATAATTTCTTTCGCTTGCTCTGGAGTAATTTTTCGTTTACTTTCTGCAAAAACAAATCCGAGTGCATCTGCTCCGTATTCACAAGTACGTTTTGCTGTTTCAACATCAGTGATGCCGCAAATTTTCACTTTCATATGTTCACCTTACAGTCTTCGAAAAAATTACTTATAGAAGATGATGTCATAAGCGCTTCTCCAACTAACACACCTTTTGCACCAGCTCGTTTAACGCGAGTAATATCTTCTTTTGAATGAATACCACTTTCACTAATCCAAAGCACTTTCTCCTCATTCAGTCGTTTTCCGAGCTTTTCAGTTTGGCTTAAATCTACTTCAAATGTTTTTAAATTACGGTTATTAATTCCAATAACGTGCGGATTTAATCGGGTTGCAATTTCTAATTCCTGTTCATCATGAACTTCAACAATCGCTTCTAATCCTTTTTCTAGTACGTAGTTATAAAGCTCTTTTAATTTCTCTTTTGACAATGCTGCAACGATTAATAAAATAAGATCTGCACCAGCTTCATAAGCTCTATCAATTTGAATCTTATCAATTATAAAATCTTTACATAAAAGCGGAATGTTACTTTCTGCTCTTGCCGTTTGTAAGTCATAAAACGATCCTTTAAAAAATTGACTGTCTGTTAAAACGGAAACTGCTCCTGCGCCGCATTCTTCATAAGTTTTCACTTGTTCTGGTACATCAACGTGTACATTTATATCTCCTTTTGATGGTGATGCTCGCTTTACTTCTGCAATGACAGTAAATTGTTCTAAAGCTTTTACGAGTGAGTATGTTTTTCTTTTTTCATTCCCTGGTGTATATGTTTCATATAACTCCGCAACTTCTTTTTTCTTCTGCTCTACAATTTTGTCTAAAATCGTCCCCACCTTAATTCACCCTTTCTAATTTTTCGTTGCTTGCTGTAATTAATAAGTTTAGTTTGGCTAATGCTTTTCCAGAGTCAATGCTATGCGTCGCTAGTTTAATTCCCTCTTCAATCGTTTCCGTTTTTCCGTTTGCGAAAAGAGCAAGCCCTGCATTTAATAAAACCGTATCGCGGTATACACTTTTTTCTCCGTTCAATACTCCGAGCGTAATCTTTGCATTTTCTTTTGAATTCCCGCCTCTAATTTCTTCATTTTTCACTCTTGAAAAACCGTAGTTTTCTGGTGCAATACTCATTTCAATTATTTCATTGTCTTTTAAAATAGCGACGCAGTTTTCTCCTTGTAATGATGCTTCATCTAAAAATCCACTTCCGTTTACAACGAGCGCTTGTTTTCTGCCAAGTTTCTGCAATACTTCCGCTACCGGTAATAACATATCTCGTTTATAAATACCGACAAATTGTGTTTCTAAATTAACGGGATTCGTCAACGGCCCAATTAAGTTAAAGATCGTCGGAACGTTTAATTCTTTTCTTATTTTCATAATGCGTCTTAATGCTGGATGCATCGCTGGTGCGAATAAGAAGGCAATACCTACATTTTCTAATAAATAGTCAATCTCACCAGGCGTACAGCTAATGTTTACACCGAGTTCTTCTAATAAATCAGCACTTCCTGTTTTACTAGAAACAGCGCGGTTTCCATGTTTCGCAACCTTTACGCCAGCTCCGGCAAGTACAAATGCCGATGTTGTACTAATATTGAATGTTTGCGCACCGTCACCACCCGTTCCGCAATTGTCCATCGCTCCCTTTATATGATTTGAAAACGGTAATGCCTTTTCGCGAAGAGCACGAACAAGACCGAATATTTCTTCTGCTGTCTCGCCTTTCGCTTTCAGCAATACTAAGAAAGCTGCAACTTCACTTTCCAATATGTTGTCACTTAATAAAAGGAGCCCTGCTTCATACATTTCTTCCTCTGTTAAATGTTGTCCCTCTACTAATTTTCGAAGATAACTGTTCATACTCTCTCCTCCTCTTTCACTTGTGCTAAAAAGGCACGTATTAATTTTCCGCCTTCTTCTGTTGCAATTGATTCTGGGTGAAACTGTAATCCGAAGAGCGGATAATAGTTATGACGAACTGCCATGATTTCTCCGTCATCCATCGCCGTCGCGAGTATGTCAAAGCATTGTGGTAAACTATTTTGCGCTGCGACGAGTGAATGGTAACGCATTGCCGTTAGCGGCTGCGTAACGTACGAAAAGATTGACGTTCCATTATGTTTCACACGTGATGTTTTTCCGTGTTTAATGCGCTCTGCTCTAACAATTTCTCCTCCAAATGCGGATATGATTGCTTGATGGCCAAGGCAAATTCCTAAGATGGGAACGTTCTTATAAAAGTGACGAATAACATCGATACAAATTCCAGCATCTTCTGGTTTCCCAGGTCCCGGTGAAAGCACAATTCCTTTCGGCTTCATCTCCTCTAATTGTTCAATTGTTATTTGATCATTTCTTACGACGACGATGTTTTCTTCGTACTCGCCTAATAGTTGATACAAGTTATATGTGAAGGAATCATAGTTATCAATCAGTACAATCATTTCATAACCTCCAAAAGCGCTCTCGCTTTATTTAATGTTTCCTCATATTCAGCAACTGGATCTGAATCGTAGACGATACCCGCTCCTGCCTGAACGTACGCTTTCTCATCTTTCACAACCATCGTTCGAATTGCTAGCGCCATATCAAGGTTTCCTGAGAATGAAATATATCCAACTGCTCCGGCATATACATTTCTTTTTTCATGCTCTAATGTATTGATAATTTCCATCGCCCTTATTTTCGGGGCTCCTGACACTGTGCCAGCTGGTAAACAATACGCTAGTGCATCAAATCCACTCATTCGTTTTCGCAATGTTCCGTAAACTTCAGATACAATGTGCATAACGTGAGAGTATTTCTCTACTTTCATATATTTATCTATCGTCACAGAGCCAATTTCACTTACTCTGCCAATGTCATTTCGACCTAGGTCCACAAGCATCATATGCTCTGCTCGCTCTTTCTCATTTCCTAACAGTTCTTTTTCGATTTCCTCATCTTCCTGCTTCGTTTTCCCTCTCGGCCTCGTACCCGCAATTGGGTTTGTCATCACCTTATCGTCTCTTACTGATAGTAAACTTTCTGGCGAAGAACCGAGTACAACATAATCTTGAAGATCGATATAAAACATATATGGCGACGGGTTTGCAATGCGAAGTTTTCGGTATAATGCAAATGGATCACCTTTACACTCACTTTTCAAACGCTGGGATAATACGACTTGGAATATGTCTCCGGCTCGTATATGCTCTTTCGCCGCTTCTACCATTTCGCAAAACTCTTTTTCCGTTATGGAAGAAGTGAATGATAATGTTGATTGTATTTCATTTACTTCTTCTTCTTCTCCCTTTAGCACTTCCTCTTTGTATACTTGCAACCTTTCGTATACCTCTTCATAAGAAGCCGAATCATCTTCCCTGCATACATATACAAACGGCAACTTTTGGCGTAAATGATCGTAAACGATAAACTCACGATATAGTAAAAGGTGTACTTCTGGAATATTTAATGGATCGTGTAAATCTGCTCCAATGTTTTCATATTGCCGAATGACGTCATAACCAATATAACCAACTGCTCCTCCGCAAAATGGGAATGGGCTCTCTACTTGCGATGGTGCGATTGCCTCTTCTAACACTTGCAGTACGTTACCTTGCAACTTTTCTGTTTGCCCATACACTGTTCGTTCGACTTCCATACCAACGCTTTTCACTTCTCCATACGGATTACAACCTAGGTAAGAATAGCGCCCTTTATCTTGATGAAGCTGTGAGCTTTCTAATAAAAATTTCTTATTCCCTTTCATACGTCTATATAAAGAAATTGGCGTAATGCTATCTCCTTCTTCTTCAGCGATTACTAA
Organism: Bacillus sp. NH11B; assembly: GCF_001884205.1. Lineage (NCBI taxonomy): Bacteria > Bacillati > Bacillota > Bacilli > Caryophanales > Bacillaceae > Bacillus > Bacillus sp. NH11B. The sequence continues at coordinate 150,509 of NZ_MAOG01000019.1, forward strand.
AAATGTTTTTCCTTGCTCTTTTTGCTTCATAAATTCCTCTTTTGTCATCATGCCTTTCACCTCACTCTGAAAAATAAAAAAAGTCCCCTACATATCGAAATATGTAGAGGACGATAAATTTACCGTGGTACCACCTCATGTTGGACGCAAAAGCATCCCGCTTTATTCAGGTACAAAATATATACCTTATCCTTGTAACGGCGGAACCCGGGTTGCCTACTGAAAATAATTGTTCAGCATACCTCTCGTAAGCCCATTCCGTATATGGCACCGCACCGGGCTCCCACCTATCCCCGGCTCTCTGTAACGTCTCCAATATACGTACTCTTCTTACTTAAACGATTTCATTTATTTAATTTTTTGTACACAAAAAGGGAGTACTCATCCTATAGAAAGGACGGGTACTCCCGTGGTGCCACCTTAATTCGTTACGAATGTAACGCACTTTGCCGTATCAAAAAATAATACGTGTCTCTTATATCGATGAGATCATGTCGCCAAAGCCTACTTCTTTCGTTTCGGTTTGGAAGCTCCGAAGCCCATTCCACATCAATTCCATACTGATTCGCACCAACCATCAGCTCTCTGACATGTTCATCATGTGTACTCTTCTTCATCAACGCTTGCATTTTTTTAAGTTGCACTCATTATATTCCTCGCATTTCTAATAAGTCAATACTTTTTCCGAAAAAAATATTTTTTCTTCATTCAATATTATATTGACAAAACAACCGGTTTTTATGTAAATATAATAAATACTCTATTAAAATTACGGTTTTTTGTCAGAAAATCATATATTACAAAAGCGAAACATTGTCAAAAAACGCTTACATTTCAGAAAATTCATATTTCTGAATGGATTTTTCTGAATAATCATGATAGATTATAAATATGCATAACGCATCAAAAGACATGACAAAAGGAAGGGGAACTACATGAGTACGCAGATGTTAACTTTAACTTCTATCTCTATTTACATGCTCGGGATGTTAGTAATCGGCTATTTCGCCTACAAACGAACGTCCAACTTAACAGATTATATGCTTGGCGGGCGTACACTAGGCCCCGCAGTAACAGCATTAAGTGCTGGAGCATCAGATATGAGCGGTTGGCTTTTAATGGGCTTACCCGGTGCAATGTTTAGCGTTGGATTAAGTAGTAGTTGGATTGCAATCGGCCTAACATTAGGCGCATACGCAAACTGGCTATATGTCGCTCCTCGCTTACGTACCTACTCTGAAATTGCAAACAACTCTATTACTATTCCAGAATTTTTGGAACACCGTTTCCACGACAAATCTCACATGCTACGCTTAGTATCCGGACTTGTTATTATGATTTTCTTTACTTTCTATGTAGCTTCAGGATTAGTTTCAGGCGCTGTATTATTTGAAAATTCATTTGGTATGAACTATCATGTTGGATTATTCATTGTAGCAGGCGTTGTTGTAGCTTACACATTATTTGGTGGTTTCTTAGCAGTAAGTTGGACAGACTTCGTGCAAGGAATCATTATGGTTGTTGCTCTTATTCTTGTTCCTATCGTAACAATTATGAATTCACACGGACTTGGACCTGCATTTGATACAATTCGATCGGTAGATCCAACACGTTTAGATATTTTTAAAGGTGCCTCTACTTTAGGAATGATTTCTTTATTCGCATGGGGCCTTGGTTATGTTGGACAACCTCATATTATCGTACGCTTTATGGCAATTTCGTCTGTAAAAGAAATTAAAAGCGCACGAAGAATTGGTATGAGCTGGATGATTTTCTCTGTTGTCGGAGCTATGTTTACTGGTCTTATTGGTATTGCTTACTATTCACAACAAGAGTTGACATTATCTAATCCAGAAACAATTTTCCTTGAACTAGGAAAAATTTTATTCCACCCACTTATTACTGGATTTTTATTAGCAGCTATTTTAGCAGCGATTATGAGTACAATCTCATCTCAGCTTCTTGTTACCTCTAGTGCTATAACAGAAGATTTATATCGTACATTCTTTAAACGCTCTGCTTCTGATAAAGAGCTTGTATTTGTCGGTCGTATGGCTGTACTTGTTATCGCCTTAGTTGGGTGCGCATTAGCGTTTAAACAAAATGATACGATTTTAGCTCTTGTTGGATACGCTTGGGCTGGATTTGGTTCTTCATTCGGACCTGCTATTTTATTAAGCTTATATTGGAAACGCATGACAAAATGGGGTGCGCTTGCTGGTATGATTTCAGGTGCCGCTACAGTAATTATTTGGACTCAATTCAAATTCTTAAAAGATTTCTTATATGAAATGATTCCTGGTTTCGCTATTAGTTTACTAGTAATCATAATTGTTAGTTTACTAACTCAACCTTCAAAAGAAGTTGAAGAGCAATTTGAGAATTTCGAAAAACAACATAGTCATAATCTATAAAAAGAAAGCTCTGCTGTTAGCATAACAGTAGAGCCTTCTTTTTATTACAGTTCGACAATCTTCTTTTCAAATTTAACAAATTCTTTATGTTTCGTTAAATTTAACATAACACTACTCCTTTATAGTATTAGTATCAGCACATATACAGAAAGGGGACTCCAACATGTTAGCAGCTTTCCAGCGACAACATATAAGAAAATTTTCACCTATCACAAATACTTCTACTTCTTGTTTAAACATACAACCTAATCCACCAAAAATTTCTATTGCTCCTTCTGTTATTTCAGTCATCGGTGTTCATATGGAAAAAAATAAGTTGAAAGTAAGAACTGGACAAAGCACTGAGTTATCAGCTTCCGTTTTGCCAGTGCAAGCAACGAATAAAGAACTTATTTGGACAAATATGAATGCTGATGTCATCACAATGTATCCAAAAGGTGATACGGTAACGATTACTGGAAAATGTGCAGGAAGAGCAGTCGTAATTGTTACAACTGCTGAGGGAAAATTTCGTGACCTATGCGTCATTCATGTACAACCTTATATGACAAATCCAAAGTAAAAGAGTGGCCACGAAGCCACTCTTTTACTTGATTTCAATGTGTGGATTTTTACTTTTAACAAGATTGATGAATTGCTCTTTATCTTTAGGAGAAATAATTTCTGTTTGATGTGCACCGTAAACAATTTCAAGTCGATCAAATGATAGTGCATGGGTTGCAATTGGATTTTTCGTATTTGAAATTTGTTTTATATCTCGTATAAATATGCGCTTTTTAACGAAACCTGATCTAATAGTAATTATTTCTTCTCCGACGATGTATTTTGTTGAAAACCAACTCCAAATAAATAATATAGCTAATGGAATTGTAAAGAATAAAAGAAAATATTCTCTCCCTGCAAATATGGGAGCAAAACACGCTCCAATGATAACGAAAAAAAATCGGATATAACCATACATCTTTTTTTGATGGAAATTCCACTAAACTTTCTCACTCTTGATTTAAGTCAATGAATCTTCTCCTCTTCCCTATTACAATGAAAACAACATTAGAATAGGAGGATATATTATGACTGAACGAAAGTACGCCTTATTTGCTGGCTCTTCTCTTCTTGTGATGGCATTCATTGCATTTTTTTCTTACGGTTTTGTTCATGGAAATCTCATTGTACAAGAAAACGCGAGTACCACATTCCATAATATCCAAACTTCAAATTCACTTTTCAAAGCAGAAATTTTCGGCTGGATTATCATTTTTATTACTGATATTGTCGCCGCGTGGGCTCTTTATTTCTTTCTAAAACCGATTCACACTAGCCTCTCATTACTAGCTACCTTGCTTCGTCTTATGTATACAACGATACTTGGAATCGCTATATTCAATCTAATATTAGTATTACTACTCTCAAAAAATACGATTGCGAATCCAGAAACATATACGATATTGTTTCTCAATGCATTCGAATACATTTGGTCTGTAGGGTTAATCATTTTCGGCTTACATCTTTTCGTTTTAGGATATGTAACTTTTCTATCTAAACAAATACCGAAATTTATTAGTGTATTACTATTCATCGCTGCTATCGGTTATATCGTAATTCACGTCATGAATACAATGTTTTCACAATATGATGCGATGATTTCCATTCTTAACGTTGTCTTTCAACTACCGATGATCGCAGGTGAACTAGGATTTAGTATATGGCTATTGATTAGAGGTGGGAAAAACTCTACTGTTTGAGTCGTTTCTTAATTCTACTTAATGATTCTGGCGTAATACCTAGATAACTTGCCAATTGATATTGAGGAACACGATTGATTAAATGAGGTCGTTTTTGTAACAATGATTTGTAGCGCTCTTCTGGTGTCGATGCAATAAATAATGTAAGTTCTTCTTGTACCTCACCAAAATTGTATTCAATCATTTGACGTGTCATTTCTTCTAACTGTGAATATTTCTTATACATGTCCTTTTCACAATACAGGTCGCCAACTACAACTAGGCAGTCTTCTAGACACGTTAATGTATGTGGGGATGATTTATCTTGTTTATGATGATTGAAATTTGCAATTGCTTGTTCTTCTGTATAAAAATTTGATGTAACTTCTTTTCCGGCTTCATCTATACAATGTTGCCTCACGCATCCTTTTAATACAAAGTAACATTTAGACGGAACATCTCCTTGTCTTAGGAGTACTGTTCCTTTTTTATATTCTTCAATTTGTAATTCTTCCACGATTATACGCTGCTGCTCTTCACTTAATGTTGTAAGCTTTGTCATGTATTTCATTAAAATATCTTTCATTTGGTCTCTCCTTCCCCTTCAATATTTGTATGGGCAACGTATGATGTAACTCCACTTTATATTATCTTTTTTCATGCTATATGGCGGGAATTCCCCCTATTGATCTGTTTTATTTTCTGCATGGAACAAAAAAAGAGAAGTTACCAATAACTTCTCTTTTCGTATATTAGAATACACTCATTATAATTCCTGTGTATAAGCCGGTTCGTTCACCACATTTTTTGATGTTCTTTTTTGTTGCTGTAGTAAGAAAACAGATACACCAAACAATACGAGCATGCTGCCGATAATTTGCATTGCGTTTAATTTTTCCCCAAGTAAGAAGAACGCTAGTATAGATGCCCCAACTGGTTCTCCTAAAATACTCATTGAAATTGTTGTTGCATTTACGTAGTTTAATAACCAGTTATTAATGACATGTGACACTGTCGGCACAATCGCAAGTAAAAGAAAAACGGTCCAGTCCCACTTCGTATAACCTGTAAAAGGTACTTGCAGCACTATATTATAAATCCCCATAAAAATCCCTGCGAATGCAAAAACTGTAAAGCTGTAAATCCAGTGTGATACTTTCTTTACTGTTGTTTGCCCGATAAATAAATAACCGACAACTGCTATCACACTTAAAAAGGATAATATATCCCCATAAATCGCTTGTTCACTTAGCCCTAAATCTCCCCAGCCAATACACATTACACCTAGTATCGCAATTCCCATTGTCGCAATAGCTGAGTATGTTGTTCTTTCTTTAAATAAGAAAAAACCTCCAACTAAAGATACGATCGGTTGAAGTGCTAAAATAATCGTCGAACTAGCAACTGTTGTATGCTTTAAAGATTCAAACCATAATAGAAAATGAAGTGCTAAAAAGAATCCAGATCCAATTAAAAATCCCCAATCTTTTATTTGAATCTTATGGAACTCTTCCCGCTTGTTCCAAACGATTGGCAGCATAATAAGTACGATAATCCATAATCGGTACATACTTAAAATAGAAGATGGTGCTGAGGACATCTTTACAAAAACTGCTGCGAATGAAATTGCTATAATAGAAATTGCTAATGGTAGCGCGATTGATTTTTCTTGTTTCAAACTCTGTCTCCCCTCTCACCTGTAAAAAATCCCACTTCATTATATCCGTTTTCTTTCATAACTTAAATACTAATTTTTTAGATTCTTCGTACCATTATGGTAAAATAGAAATTGAGGCACCTATTAGTGACTATTTCTTTCCTTTTCACTACAAGCGTCGCTCTTACAATCATAGTAAATTTTTATTTAGGGGGATATACATGAATCAAACAATAGGGAGAATTGAAGAAATTTCATTTTTTAGTACATCACTTCAAGAGGAACTTACACTTCTTGTTTATTTACCAGTAAATTACACACCTCTCCATAAGCATACGGTTGTTATTGCACAAGATGGTAGAGATTATTTTCAGCTTGGTAAAGCGCACCGTGTAATTGAGCGTCTTCGTGAAACTGAAGAAATCGACCGCACAATTATTGTCGGTATTCCATATAAAAATGTACACGATCGTAAGGAAAAATATTTCCCAAATGATGTAAAGAATGCTGCTTACATTCGTTTCCTTGCTCACGAGCTTGCTCCATATATTGATGAAAATTATCCAACGTATCAAATGGGTAAAGGACGCGTTTTAATTGGAGATTCTCTTGGCGGTACAGTTTCTTTCATGACTGCACTTATGTATCCGCATACATTCGGTAAAGTCGTTATGCAATCACCATTTGTTGATGAAACAGTCATGAACTTAGCAAAAGACTTCAAAGATCCACAGGCGTTAGAACTTTATCACGTCATTGGGACAGAAGAAACAGCTGTAAAGCGCACAGACGGACAAGTATCTGATTTCGTAGAACCAAATCGCGAGTTAAATAAACTTCTTACAGATAGAAATTTCATCACGCATTATGAAGAGTTTGAAGGGAATCACACTTGGAAGTATTGGCAAGCTGATTTACCGAAAGCTTTCTCTCATATTCTATCAATGAAATAATAGAGAGCGGTATTCAGAATAATTTGATATAATAGATAAAGAGATTTATTTTTCTCAAAATCTAACTAGACTTACAAAGGGAGGAATTGGAACATGAAATTAGGCATTGTAATTTTTCCATCTAAAATGATTCAAGATAAAGCGAACGGATTGCGTAAACGTTATGATCCGCACTACGCATTAGTTCCGCCACATATTACATTGAAAACACCCTTTGAGACGCAAGATGATCAACTAGAATCGATTGTAAACGAGTTACATACAATCGCAAGTAAAACGAACCCTTTCACCCTTCATGTTGGAAAAGTCGGTTCATTCGCACCTGTTAATAATGTCCTTTATTTTAAAGTAGAAAAAACACCTGAACTAACTTTCTTAAATGAAGAAATGCATAATGGTTTCTTTACACAAGAGCGTGAATACTCTTTCGTACCTCATTTAACAATCGGTCAAGACTTATCAGATGCAGAGCATGCTGACGTATTAGGTCGATTACGTATGAAAGATTTCTATTATGAACAACCAATCGATCGTTTCCACCTTCTATACCAATTAGAAAATGGAACGTGGACTGTACATGAAACATTCCACCTTGGAAAGGAGAACAACTAATTTGCACGCACAAATCGTACAAACAGATGAGCAGCTAAGTGATGCATTCTCTGTGCGTAAACAAGTTTTTGTGGAAGAGCAACGTGTTTCTTCTGAAGAAGAATATGATGAATTTGAAGATACTTCGGCGCACGTTGTTGTATATGACAATGACATTCCAGTCGGTGCAGGTCGCTTTCGCATTGTTGATGGAGTTGGGAAAATGGAACGCATTTGTGTACTAGCTTCCCATCGTAAAAAAGGAATTGGCAAAATCATTATGGATGCACTTGAAGCATACGCAAAGGAAGAGTCTTTACCGAAATTGAAACTTCATGCCCAAACACATGCTGAAGTTTTCTATAAAAAGCTAGGGTACGTAACAGCTTCTGATATGTTTATGGAAGCCAATATCCCGCACGTCGTAATGATAAAAGAATTATAAAGTGAAACTTTAATCAGTGGGGGTTTTGTTCATCCCCCACTGATTATCGGCCTTCACCAATCGGGCGTTTACGGGCAGTTGATCTCCCACCTGAATTTTGAGTTTGGAGTTTTGCTGCCCGCAAATAGCGGGATAAATTTGTAGCAGGAGGTAACCCCTCCTGTTTTTTACATTGCTATTTTCTTTTTCTTCCGCTAAAGTTAAATGTTGATGCTATAGTTTTGAAGGTGAATATATGACACAAGAAAAATTTTCACAAAAATCGTTAACACATGCTGGCATTCCGCAAGCGACATATCATATTCCGAAAACGTCTACCCATTTAATTATGGAGGAAGATGCAGATGCAGCGTACTTCCGTGCTTTAGAACAGCAAGGTATTTATTTGAATGAAAAACAATTAGAAGCAGTGCAAACGACAGAAGGACCTGTTCTTACACTAGCTGGCGCTGGAAGTGGTAAAACATCTGTTTTAACAACTCGCGTTGGTTATTTAGTTAATGTAAAACATGTTCATCCGCGAAATATTTTACTGCTTACGTTTACACAAAAAGCAGCTGAAGAAATCCGAAGTCGTGTAGCAAACTTGCCTGGTATGAATCATGCTGCAAGTAGCTATGTTGTTGCTGGTACATTCCACTCTGTCTTTTTAAAATTGCTTCGTAGTCAAGGATATAATCAGCAAATTTTAGCAAATGAAAAACATAAACAAATTATGATAAAGAAAATTTTGAAAGAATTGCGCTTAAAAGACGATTATGATGCTGAAACGATACTCGCTATGATTTCACTTGAGAAAAACAAATTGAATCGTCCGAAAGATGTAAAAGCGAAGACACCGGTTGAACAAGAATTCAAAGAAGTATACGAACGTTTTGAAGAGGTAAAACAACGATACAATTATATCGATTTTGACGACATCTTATTAGAAACGTATTATATGTTAGAAAATAATGCTCCTTTGCTTACTCAATTGCAACAACGTTTTCACTACATTGAAGTAGATGAGTTCCAAGATACATCGTATGCACAATATGAAATTGTAAAATTATTAGCCACGCCAAGAAATAATTTATTTATCGCAGGTGATGACGATCAAGCGATTTACGGCTGGCGAGGAGCAAGTCACCAAATTATTTTATCTTTTCCAAAAGAATTTGATAATACAACGATTATTGCGCTTAATACGAATTATCGATCCAATCCATTTATCGTCGGACTTGGAAATGAAGTTATCAAGTTAAATCAAGAACGTTTTGATAAAGAGCTATATTCTGTTCGTGATGAAGGTGTACAACCATTTTACGCACGACCAGCTACAACTCTTGATGAAGCAAATCAAATTTTGCAGCTCATTCAAGAGAAGGTAGATAGCGGTGAGCGAAACTATAAAGATTTTTGTTTACTGTATCGCACACATTCTGTAAGCCGTTCGTTACTTGATCAGCTTACAATTCATAAAATCCCGTTTATTAAACACGGTGCGAGTCAATCATTTTACGAGCACTCTTTAATTAAGCCTGTATTAGATCATTTACGACTCGTGCTAGAACCGTTTCGCCTAGAATCTCTTTCTAACATATTGCCGACGATGTATATCGGCCGTGATGAATGTATTTCATTTATTGAACGGGAGCAATGGAAATATGGTGAAGGGCGTTTCCCTTCTCTTCTTCATTTCTTATTATTAAATCCTAGCTTGAAACCTTTTCAAGTGAAAAAGGTAAATGAGCGCATCGATTTTATTAAATTTATAAAAGAATTAGAACCGAAAAAGGCATTAAAAGAAATTATTCATGGTAAAGGAAAATATTTAGAGTACTTACAAAGTAACGATCGTTCTTCCTTTACGATGCATAAAGACATACAAGAAGAAATGTTAGAAGAATTAATGGAGTCTGCAACTCGTTTCACCGATATTCCAGCTTACTTACAATTTATTGACGAGGCGATTCAAGGTCAAAAAGAAATGGAAGCATTAAAAACAATGCCGCAAAAAGATGCCGTATCACTTATGTCAATTCATAACGCGAAAGGCCTTGAGTTTCCATGCGTCTTTTTACTTGGTGCCAGTGATGGTATATTGCCGCACACTTCTTCTTTAAAAGATGCAAATGACCGTGTGACGGATACTTCTGAAGCATTAGAAGAAGAAAGACGATTACTCTATGTCGCCATTACACGCGCTAAAGAAGAGCTTTATATTTCCTCCCCGCAATTTTTTAGAGGAAAGAAACTAGATATATCTCGTTTTTTATATACTACGCGAAAAGATTTACCTGAAAAGACATCCATTAAATAAGGGTGTCTTTTTGCATATCACGTTATGTACATCCCCTCTATATAAATTCCCTGTTTCTATCCTGAGAATTAACGTAATATCAATCATATCCCGTTCATATTGTAATAGTGTATGTCAGAACTCACGATAAGGAGTGAACATAATGAGCTGCAATTGTAATGAAGATCATCATCACCATGATTGTGATTTCAACTGTGTATCTAATGTCGTTCGTTTTATACATGAACTACAAGAATGTGCAACTACAACATGCGGATCTGGTTGCGAAGTCCCCTTTTTAGGAGCACATAACACTGCATCAGTAGCAAATACACGCCCTTTTATTTTATACACAAAAGATGGAACACCTTTTGAAGCATTTGCACCATCAGGAAGTCTTGTTAGCTGTAGATCTCCAATTTTTCGCGTTGAAAGCATTGATGATGATGATTGTGCTGTGCTACGTGCATTAGCGGTAGTGCTAGGTGATGGTTCCTCTGTACCACCTGGTGACGATCCAGTTTGTGCGTTTTTAAATGTTCCAAATTCCAAATTAATATCGACCCCTGCTTGTCTGACAGTTGATTTAAGTTGTTTCTGCGCTATTCAATGCTTACGTGATGTTACGATTTAAAACTAAATAACGATTTAAGCATGGATTGGGTGGCAGAAAACTCTGCCACCCAATCCATGCTTAAAAGGTATTATTATGTTTTTTTCATAAAATTGGGAACTTGTCTAGAACATAGAACCTGTCCTTTTCATTAACTGAAAGTAGAAACAGATAAAGGAGTGAAAAACATGTTCTCTTCTGATTGCGAATTTACTAAAATCGATTGCGAGGCAAAACCAGCTAGTACACTACCTGCCTTCGGTTTTGCTTTCAACGCTTCTGCACCTCAGTTTGCTTCATTATTCACACCATTACTTTTACCTAGCGTCAGCCCAAACCCGAATATTACTGTTCCTGTTATAAATAATACAGTAAGTGTCGGAGATGGCATTCGAATTCAAGTAGCTGGTATTTATCAAATCAGTTACACATTAACAATTAGTCTTGATAACGTTCCTACCGCACCAGAAGCTGGTCGTTTCTTCTTATCATTAGGTACACCGGCTAACATTATTCCTGGATCAGGTACAGCGGTTCGTTCTAACGTTATCGGTACTGGTGAAGTAGACGTATCCAGTGGTGTTATTCTTATTAACTTAAACCCTGGTGACTTAATTCAAATTGTACCAGTTGAGTTAATTGGAACTGTAGATATCCGTGCTGCTGCATTAACAGTTTCACAAATCAGCTAGTAAAAAGCGGTATTTCTGTATTAGAAATACCGCTTTTCATATGTATAATAAAAAACACTCACAGTAACATGAGTGTTTCATTCTTCATATTGTTTTATTATGTTCTTTTTTTTTCCACAATTACATCCCTTTTTTTTCACAAACCCTTGTTGCTGCAATTGTTCTTGATATGCTTGTTGTTGTGCTTGGTGTTGTTGCTGTATATTATACCACTGCTGCAGGTCATATAAATTTTGCCTTGGATTATTGCTCACAGCAAACATCTCCTCTACTGTCAATTCTGTCTATTCACTATATGAACAACTCCTTATTTCCGTTCCCTCATTCTTTTAAACTCCGCTTTTTCTCGTATTATAAAAATATATTATTCTCCCATAAAATATCCTGTTACGGTTTCAATGATCGCTGCTGCACCTGCAATAGCTAATAATGCAAGTAACGGCTCTGCAACGATAGGAATCCACTTATATAAAACTAATAAAAAAGCACTAACCCATACACCTGTACACCAATAACAGCTTAATAATTCGCCAATCCATTTTCTTAATCCTTTACCTTTTACTTTTGTAAACGTTGATACACTTCCATCAGGCTCTGTAATCTCTAATTCATCAATAAACGGTCTTCGCAAAAAGGCTGTAATTTTATCATAAACAATTAAACGAGTAAGCCTAAAAGCAGCTAATGCGAAAATAAAAAATAAAAGCCAACTTGTAAACAGCATGTTTCCACCTTCCCTTATCTTCTTTCGCCTATTTAAAAAAAAAGGTCTTGAGATTGTGACCAAATCTCCTCGACTCCAATATCTTATTAATGTAAATACAAACAAGAAGATAAGGAGTGACATTAATGAGTTGTAACGAAAATAAACACCATAGCTCTTCACATTGTGTGGTTGACGTTGTAAAATTCATCAATGAACTACAAGATTGTTCTACTACAACGTGTGGATCTGGTTGTGAAATCCCATTTTTAGGAGCACACAATACTGCATCAGTAGCAAATACACGCCCTTTTATTTTATACACAAAAGCTGGAGAACCTTTTGAAGCTTTTGCACCATCAGGAAGTCTTTCTAGCTGTAGATCTCCAATTTTACGTGTTGAGAGCGTAGATGATGATAGCTGCGCTGTACTACGTGTATTAACTGTAGTATTAGGTGATGGTTCTTCTGTACCACCTGGTGACGATCCAATTTGTACGTTTTTAAATGTTCCAAATGCGAGATTAAAATCGACATCTACTTGCCTTACTGTTGATTTAAGCTGTTTCTGTGCTATTCAGTGCTTACGCGACGTTTCTATCTAAATAAGTAAAACAAAAAACTATTGGGGTGGTAGAATCCTTCTACCACCTTTACATATTTATAAACCGGCCATATCAATTGATTTTATATCTTCTATAGATAACCTAATATCTCTCATACTATTTGGCGGCATAATTGATACGACCCCCTTTCGATACGATATTATCGATCCGACATATGAGACCGTCACTGTTTTTATTCTGCACCTTACTTTTGGAATATAATGAGGGCGGTTTAATAAAAAGTAAATTTTTTCTTCATTATTCATATCCTTAAATGATTTATTATATGGGACTGTTCTCACTGGCTCTTGCTGTTCTTGCTGCTCTTGTACTTGCTCCGCTTCTTCTATTTTTTCTTCTACTTGCTGCTCTTCTTGTTGTTGTTCTATTACCTCTTCCACAGCACTACTTACAACATTTTCGTTTCTATTACTTTCCTCTTTTTGATCCTCATTTTCAAAGTTTGTTAAGATAATTCTTTTTATTTTCGGTGCAGCAAGTTCTAAATTTACTTGCGTAATATATAACAACGGTTTTCCAACTGTTGAACTTTTATTTTTATTCTTCACACTCGTCCCTCCCACTTCCATACGTAGCTGAATAAATCGTGTACTATTATAGTTATATTCATAACGTGGTAAGAACTTTCGTTAAAAATCGTTCTTTCCAAGAACAAATAAAAAGGACAATCTCAACATTTAGAGATTGTCCTTTAAAAATTAATATTATATTTATCCTAAAATATGATATCCTGAATCAACGTGAATGTTTTCTCCTGTTACGCCGCGTGCTAAATCACTGAATAAGAATACCGCTGTATCGCCAACTTCTTCTGGAGTTGTTGTACGACGCAGTGGTGCACGCTCTTCGATTTCTCTTAAGATTGAGTTGAAATCGCCTACGCCCTTCGCAGATAACGTACGAATTGGTCCTGCAGAAATAGCGTTAACGCGAATGCCATGTTGACCTAAATCGTTCGCTAAATATTTCACGCTCGCTTCTAATGAAGCTTTCGCAACACCCATAACGTTATAGTTTTTCACAACGCGCTCGCCACCAAGGTATGTTAAAGTTAAAATATTTCCGCCTTCTGTCATTACTTTCTTCGCTTCTCTTGCTACAGCTGTTAAAGAGAATGCACTAATATTTTGTGCAAGTAAAAATCCATCGCGAGAAGTATCTACAAATTCACCTTTTAAATCGTCACGATTTGCAAAAGCAATACAGTGTGCAACACCGTGAATTGTACCAACTTCTTGCTTAATCGTTTCAAAGCAAGCTGTCAGTTCTTCATCATTCGTTACATCACAAGGTAATACAAGTGATTCTTGTCCTTCTAATGTGTCCGCTAATTCACGAACGTTTCTTTCTAAACGTTCTCCTGCATATGTGAAGATTAATTTTGCACCTGCATTATGCAAAGAGCGAGCAATTCCCCATGCAATACTTCTTTGGTTCGCAACGCCCATAACAACAAATGTTTTCCCTTGTAATAGTTCCATGATATATCCTCCCAGAAATACTTATACTTGTTATTAGTACCTGATACTATGATTATAGTACCATAAAACCGCTTAAAGGCAAACAAAAAAGTCATTAACATAAATTTGTTAATGACTTTTTGTTTCTATAAAAAAACGCTCTAATCCTTCTTCCCAAGAAGGCATTTGTGCAAAACCATTTAACCTGAGCATACTATGTTGAAAGATAGAATATTTTGGCCTTGCAGCCGCCGATCCAAATTCTTCGGTTGAAACAGGTAATACATTCACTTTCATATTTGCATACAAAAATATTCTTTGAGCAAATTCAAACCAAGAACATGAGCCTCTATTTGATACATGATACGTACCGTATAAAGAAGTATGAATGAGCTTATTAATAATCATATTTAAATCTGCCACATACGTAGGAGAACCGATTTGATCCGCTACAACAGATAGTTCTTCTCTTTCCTTACCTAATCGCATCATTGTCTTCACAAAATTATTTCCATACTTACCATATAGCCACGATGTACGAACGATAAAATATTTATTATGTAACTCTTTGACGAACTGCTCCCCCGCATACTTAGAAGCTCCGTATATATTTATCGGCGCTGGACTATAAAATTCATCGTATCCATCCGGTCTGTCGCCCTGGAATACATAATCGGTACTAATATAAACTAACTTTGCTCCTACTAATTGTGAAGCAACCGCTATATTTCGAGCTCCTATTGCATTGATTAAATAAGCAAGATCCTGTTCTTTCTCAGCATGATCAACCTCCGTATACGCTGCACAATGAATAATTATATGTGGATTTATTTCTTGTACCACTTGCTGAACTCGGGATATATTTGTTACATCTAGTAACTTTTTATCAAATGGATATATGTCATATTCTTCAGGATTTAACTCTTCTTGCAGTTGCTTTCCTAATTGACCATTTGCTCCTGTTATGATAACTCGCTCTTTCATTTACATGCCCCTTACTGTTACTGTTCTTTTAGTGGCTTCCACCATTCCTTATTCTTTTCATACCAATGCACCGTCTCTTGTAATCCTTGTTCGAACGTATACTTCGGTTCCCAATCAAATTCGTTCTTCATTTTCTCTGCATCAATCGCATAACGGCGATCGTGCCCTAAACGGTCCCTAACATATTCAATGTCTTTTTTTGTTTTTCCTAAGAGAGTAATAATTTGTTCCACAACTTCTACATTCGTTTTTTCGTTATTTCCACCTATGTTATATACTTCTCCTACACGTCCCTTATGCAAAACAATATCAATCGCACGACAATGATCTGTTACATGTAACCAGTCTCTTATATTTAAGCCATCACCATATAACGGTAGTTTTTTCCCTTCCAGTGCATTCGTAACCATTAATGGAATTAACTTTTCAGGATATTGGTACGGTCCATAATTATTGGAACAACGCGTTACTATAACTGGCAATTGATATGTTTTATAATAAGATAAAGCTATCACATCTGAGCTCGCCTTACTTGAAGAATACGGACTATTTGGAGCTAAGGGGGTTTCCTCAGTAAACTTTCCTGTTTTCCCTAAAGAACCGTATACTTCATCTGTTGATACTTGCACGAACTTAATATGCGGATACTTTTTCACTAATTCTAATAAAGTGACTGTCCCGATTACATTCGTATCGTAAAAGGGAATCGGATTTTCAATACTACGGTCCACATGTGATTCAGCTGCAAAATTAACAATTACTTGCACATCACGCTCTTTAATAACATGCTCCAGCAGCTCTCCATTTTGAATTTTCCCTTTTACAAAAGAGTAATTAGGATGCTCTTGAATAGACTTTACATTATTCAAATTCCCGCTATATGTTAATGCATCGAAATTAATGATTTTATATGTTTCATAGCTTTGCAGCATGTAATGAACAAAATTACTTCCAATAAATCCAGCTCCACCTGTTATTAATATATTCATAAACAACTCTCCTACTTAAAAACTATCTTCATATTCCTGAAGTGATGGTAATATTCGATCCTTATCAGATAAAATAGGATCTGTTACCGGCCATGGAATTGCTAATTCTTTATCCTCCCAAAGTAATCCCGAGTCATGCTGTGCACTATAATACTCATCTACTTTATACATAACAATAGTATGTGGAACAAGCGTACAAAACCCGTGCGCAAATCCTTTTGGCACCAATAATTGCCGGTGGTTATCCGCACTTAAAATATACCCTTTCCACTGTTTAAATGTTGGTGATTCTTTTCGTAAGTCTACGATAACATCATAAATTGCCCCTTGCATAACTTGAATGAGTTTCGTTTGTGCTTTCGGATTTTTTTGAAAGTGTAATCCCCGAATCGTTCCCGACCTAACCGAATAAGACACGTTATCCTGTACAAATGAATACGTAATCCCTAATGTTTCTAGCACCTTCTGATTATAACTTTCTGTAAAAAATCCTCGATCATCTCCAAATAACCTCGGTTCTAACAATTTCGCATCGGTAAAATTTGTTTCTATAACTCTCATATTTTCACCTATTCTCCGTTAAACTGTTTTCCAAGGTTTATATCTCGGGCTAACGTATTCGCCCTTTGAAGAGAAGCATGAGTTCCCGCATCCGTCCACCAGCCGCTCATTTCGTTATAAGTAAGTATCCCTCGTTTTAAATACCAATTATTTATATCTGTAATTTCAAGTTCTCCCCTTGCGGAAGGTTTTAATTCTTTTATAAAAGCAAAAACTTTCGAATCATACAAATAAATTCCCGTAACAGCATAGGAGCTTTTCGGCTTTTTCGGCTTTTCTTCAATTTCAATTATTTTTTTGTTTTGAATATGCGCTACGCCAAATCGTTCAGGATCTTCTACAGATTGAAGCAGTACTTTTGCACCTTCTTTTTGCTTTGTAAACTCTTCAACATATGGACGAATATTATCTGAAAAAATATTATCTCCTAATATAACTACCATGCGATCGTTCCCAATAAAATCCTCACAAAGCCCTAACGCTTGTGCAATTCCGCCCGCTTTATCTTGCACACGATACGTAAAGGACACACCAAATTCGTGACCACTTCCTAAGAAACTAACAACATCTCCCATATGTTCTTTGCCTGTAATAATCATAATATCTGTAATCTCACATTGTTTCATCTTATATACCGCATGATAAATCATTGGATACCGCCCAACAGGAAGCAAATGTTTATTTGTTACTTTCGTTATTGGATATAGTCTCGATCCAGTACCACCTGCTAAAATAATTCCTTTCACCCTGCATCTCTCCCTTACGATGGAGATAATATATCTTTATAATGTTCTACAAACACTTTCCGGTACTTCTCGTATATATCCGCATCAAATTCATCTCCGTTGTAATGAATACACCATAGATTTGCTTGATTAGGGATACCTACTAAATAACCAGCCTTTTGAAACTCTAAAGACTGTGACACATCATAAAAGTGGAATCCTTGAAACAAATCTTCGCGCCACGGAATATCAAACTGCGTTGCCATTAGCAAACCATCAATTGCCTGAACTGACATAAATGACTTATTTCCATAATACTCCTGGTCTAAATTTAATAATTGATAATTCTGTCTTCTGTACTCAATCACTTTCCCTACTAAATTTTTTCCTTCCCACCATATCCCATTACTCGGTAAAAATTGCGCACCAGCTACTCCAATTAAACCAAGCTTTTCATTATCTTTAAAAAGAGAAATGAGTGTATAAAACATCTCCCGATTAATAAGATAAGTATCTTGATGTATATATACTTTATACTTCGCCGGATATGAAAGTACTCGGTTGTACGCACTTGCCATACTTTTTGCATCTCGTATCGGAAAAATTTGCACAACATAACCAGGGGGAACAAAAATATTTCTTATTTGTCTCTCGCATTGCTTGAAAAGCTCTTCATTATTTATACAAACAACGACTAATATTGTATGATCTTTCATTTTTGTAGCCCCTTTATTCTTCCTTATTTACATCTGACATATAGTGCTCCACAAATACTTTCCTATGCTTTTCATAGTTCGTCATATTCACATCGAAATGATAATGAATACACCACGCATCACGTTGTACAGGTACACCGATTGTATATCCTGCTTTTTTAAATTCAAATGATTGAGATACATCATAGAAATCAAACCCGTCAAATAAGTCTTCTCGCCATGGAATATCGTATTGTGTCGCCATCAATAAACCGTCAATACATTCAACAGGGATAAACGTTTTTGATTCATGAAATGGTTGCTCTAAACCTGCCATATAAAACAAATCGTTCATATAACCAATGACTTTTCCAACAATCCCACGCCCTTCATTCCATACGCCAGTTGGAGGAACATATTGCGCTCCTACCATCCCAATCATCCCAAGGTGTTCATGTTCCTCAAATAATTGAATTAATCCATATAAAAAAGCTCCATTTATAATAAAAACATCTTGGTGCAAATACACTTTATACTTCGCCGGATGTGAAATGGCTTGATTGTATCCGCTCGTCATACTTTTTGCATTTCGAATCGGCATAAATTGTACAAGATACCCAGGAGGTACTGCCAATTGCAATATATGTCGCACACATTGTGCATACAATTTCCGATCATTTATACACGTAACAAATAATATTGTTTTTTCGGCAGTACTCATACTTGTGATTTTTCTGCTTCAATAATATATTGAAACACAACCGTCTCAGCCATGAAGCCACTTCCAAGACGATATTTTTTACAAATTCCATATAACTCTTCAATAAGTGGCTCATACTTTTTATGGTCAATATATACACGATCTACTTTATTAATAGAATATCCTGCTTTTAAAAACATTCTTAGCATTTCATTAAAAGTAAAGAAGCGTACGTGCTTTTTATCTAGTAAGCCATATTCTGTATACGTCCAATTTCCAGAAAGTAAGGGAGCTAATACTGAAATGTGAGCAACATTTGGTATACTAGCTAAAATTACACCATTTTGTTTTATATATGGTTTTACTTTTTCTATTACAGCCCACGGATCGAATAAATGCTCTAATACATCCCCAAATATGACGCAATCAAATTGCTCCTCCTCATATGGCATATCCATTGTCTCTATATCACCTAAAACAACATGATCCAGCTTTTCTTTTGCTTTTTCCGCTGCTTCTGGAAATGCCTCAATACCTGATACACGTGTGCCATTTTCTTTTATAACCGCTCCTAATGCACCACTAGAGCAACCAATATCAAGAACTTCTTTCCATTCCTTTTTTATGTGCTTTAATACATTCGGATTCGCTGCATTATAATAATAATCGGATTTTTTTTCATATAAAGAACTTTTTTCGCGATTCATTTCACACACTCCTTATGCAAATTGAATTTGAAATATACATCTTACAAAAGATGTCACCTCTACCGATTTCATTACTAATACTCTAATATATAGCCAATCTATCATCATTAGAATAATAACAAGGTATTTCCTAAAAACAGCCTACATTACACTTTATATTGTTTATCAAAAATACCTCGAAAATATTTGCGGTTATATTCGATTGCAGCATTATTCGGAACGTAAGAAGCTGCTAATTCATTGTAATAATAAGCTTTGTCTTGCTCTCCTAACTTGCTATAGCAAATACACATTTGCAAATATGGAAGCCATGTGTAGCTGGCTGGACTGTGAAATGGACTATCCGCTGCTAGTGGTACTTCCGTTGCTAGTTTAAACCAAAAGTTCGCCTCATTATATTTTTGTTGTTCCATGTATATATATCCTATTCTTGTACAATTCTCTCCTCTAGGGATATCGTACCGAAACGACTTTACACAAGATTCAATTGCCTTCTCCCACATTCCGAGCTTTGCATAACAATCCCCTAACTTACCGCACGCATAAATTTTCTCTTCATACCATCCTTCGTCTTGATTTAGAAATGTTTCATAGAGAAGAACCGCATCGTTAAATTTTTCGTTATCCATAGACTCATTCGCGTAATAAAACAAATCTCTTGTACTCAATTCTTCTCCTACTGCTACAGTATTTTGAAAAATCTTCAAATTACGATCCGTCACTTCCTTTTCCTTTTTATGTGTAACAGCAACGTTACTATTATAGATTTCACCGGAAACAGCTAAATACTCATGTACCTTACCAAACCATTGAAACTGTTTTTCACGCTTTACAAGTCGATATCTTTTTGTGCAATAAAGGGGTTTCCCGTTAGAATCCATTACAAGATGATACGGCATCGAAACAGCATCTACTTTAGAATCTAATTCCCTTTTTAAAAGTTTCAATGCTTCTTGAGCATCCTCTAATAATACGTCATCTGCATCTAGCCACAATATATATTCTTGCGTCGCTTTTGAAAAAGAAAAATTTCTAGCTGCCGCAAAATCATCAATCCATTGGAAATCATATATATTAGGAGTGTATTTCTCTACAATTTCTTTCGTTTGATCAACAGAACCTGTATCAACTACTACAATTTCATCAACAATTTTTCCAATCGCATCCAAACATCGAGCTATTGTCTTTTCCTCATCCCGAACTATCATACATAAACTAATTGTAATGCCTTGCTTGTTCAATATAATCACCTTCTTCCAACTCAATCATATGTTATACAAATACAAAACTTTCCACTTTTTTATATTGTTCAAGCCATTTTAGAATTCTTTTCAATAATTCAAATGTCTGTGTCATTTTCTTACGACTTTGCATCTACTATATAATGAAAGCTTTATGGAGGTGAATTTATGTCAAATAATAATTATTCAGATGGCTTAAATCCCGATGAATTATTATCCGCTAGTGCATTTGATCCTAATCTTGTAGGACCGACTTTACCGCCAATACCGCCGTTTACCCTTCCTACAGGGCCGACTGGTGCCACTGGACCAACTGGGCCGACCGGACCGACTGGGCCAGCTGGT